>JAGQGA010000743.1 GCA_020432595.1 Anaerolineales bacterium
CCATCCGCTACTTTATCCGCACCGACCCCGACGTGGCGCGGAGTTTGCTGATCAAGCTGTCGGAGATTTTCCAGCGGGCGCTGAGTGCGGGGGAGACGGTGGCACTGCGGGAAGAAATTAGCCATGTGGAGGCGTATTTAGCGTTGGAAAAGGCGCGGCTGGATGAGCGTCTGCAGGTGGTGTGGACGAATTTAGCCAAAAATTTGCAGGATCACCCCATTCCAACGCTGGTTTTGCAGCCGATTGTAGAGAATGCGGTCATTCATGGGGTAAGCAAAAAGACGGAGGGTGGGGTTGTTCACATTGTGATTACGCGGGTAGGGGAGGAACTGCTGTTGCAGGTGGAGGATGATGGGCCGGGGTTTGACGTAGCGCGGTGGCGGCGCGGCCCACAGCCGGGCGAAGAGCCGGAACCAGCGCGAACCGATACGGGGACGATGATCCCCGGCATCCCTGCCCCTTCCATTGGGCTGCGGAATGTGGATGAACGACTGCGGCTACTCTATGGCGAACCGTACCGCCTGGCGATTGAGTCGGAGCCGGGGCAAGGGACGCGGGTGATGATTCGCGTGCCGTTGAAGCGGGAATAGGACGCAGATTTTCCTGATCTACCTGATTATGGCCTGGTCGCCAAACGCATCTGTTTGCCTACCATATCAATCAGTAAAATCAGGAAAATCTGCGTCCCATTAAACAATGCAGATTTTGATTGCGGATGATGAAAAACCGGCGCGGGGTGAATTGCGCTATTTATTGGAGCAGCTGGAGGAAACGGCCGTTTTTCACGAAGCGCGGAACGGTCAGGAAGCACTCGACATTGTGGCCCAGCAGCCGATAGACGTGCTGTTTTTGGACATCAACATGCCCGATTTGAGCGGCGTGGCGGTGGCGGCAGCGATTGTGGAAAATCCGGCGCTGTGGAACGCCGGCCGCGTGCCGATTATCGTTTTTGCCACCGCCTACAGCACTTACGCCGTGCGGGCGTTTGAACTGGCGGCACTCGATTATGTGGTGAAGCCGTACAGCGAGCAGCGGCTAGCACAGACGATGGTGCGGGTGCGGCAGACGCTGGCGACACAGGCGGAGCGGGTGGAGAAGCAGTCGGCGTTGAAGCGGTATGTGGAAACGGCCGTTTCTGCTACGCCGCTGACCAAAATTTGGGGGGAACAGGAGAACAAAAACAGCCTGCTGGTGGACTATGCCGACATTTTGTGGCTGGAAGCCGACGGCAAGCGGGTGACGATGACGACCAAAGTGGGGCAAAAGCTGCTGCTGCGCTACTCCGTCAAAGAACTGGAAACCCGGCTGGTTGCCCATAACTTTGTCCGCGTCCACAAAGCATACCTGGTTAACCTAAACCACGTGGCCGAAGTGGTTCCCTGGTTTTCCGGCACCTATGTGCTGCGGATGGCCGACACCGACCGCAGCGAAATTCCCCTCTCGCGCCAGTATAGCAAACAGCTTAAAGAGCTAATCGGCAATTTCTAAATATGGAAGCTCGCGCAAAGTCGCCAAGACGTAAAGAAAATAGCCTGTCTTGGCGACTTTGCACTTTTACGTGAGCTTGTTCAAACCCCTATTTCTGATTCCACATTTTTAAACCATGCCCCTTTCCGCTAAAATCTAGCCATTGAATGTGTCTACGACTAATTAGGAGAAGGACATAAGATGCAAGAACATTTATTAACTGAAGAACATCGGATGTTTCGTGATGCGTTCCGCAAATTTGCCGAACGAGAGATTGTGCCGCACCAGGAGCAATGGGAAAAAGACGGCATTGTTTCCCGCGAGGTGTGGCAAAAGGCGGGCGCGGCTGGCTTTTTGTGCATGGATGTGCCGGAGGAATATGGCGGGTTAGGGGTGAAGGATTACCGCTACCACGTGATTGTGGCCGAGGAATTGGCGCGGGTGGGCGAGGCTGGGGCTGGGTTTGCCCTGCACACCGACATGATTGTGCCCTATATCACCAATTTTGGCAGCGAGGCGCAAAAGGCACGCTGGCTGCCGGGGCTTGTTTCAGGCGAGCTGATTGCCTCGGTAGCGATGTCGGAGCCGAATACGGGGAGTGATTTGCAGGGGGTGCAAACAACGGCCGTTAAATCCCCCGATGGCTCCCATTACACCGTCAACGGCCAAAAAACCTTTATCTCCAACGGCATTCTTAACGACTTGGTGGTGGTGGTTGCCAAAACCGACCCCGACCAGGGGGCGCGTGGCATCAGCCTCATCGTGCTTGAGCGCGGTATGGAGGGGTACGAGCGGGGGCGCAATCTGGACAAAATTGGGATGCGCTCTCAGGATACCGCCGAGCTTTATTTCAAGGACGTCAAGGTACCGGCGGAAAATTTGCTGGGGCAGGAAGGCCACGGTTTCTATTACCTGATGCAGGGACTACCGCAGGAGCGGCTGGCGATTGCCGTCGGTGCCATCGCTGCGGCCGAGGTAGCACTGGAGCAAACGATGCAATATTGTCAGGAGCGCACCGCCTTTGGCCGTCCCATCGGCAAATTCCAGAACTCGCGCTTTAAGCTGGCGGAAATGAAAACCGAGGTCGAAGTTGGGCGCGTTTTTGCTGACCACAGCGTGATGCTCCACAACGAGGGCAAGCTGACGGTGGATAAGGCGGCGATGGCAAAATGGTGGCTGACGGAGCTGGAGTGGCGAGTAATTGACCAATGTTTGCAGCTTCAC
>JAGQGA010000744.1 GCA_020432595.1 Anaerolineales bacterium
AAGTCGCAAAGACGCAAAGGGAAAACTTGGCGAGCTTTGCGACTTTGCGTGAGATATTTCAGCTTTGCGAACCCTTGATCACTACACTTTTTCACCGCCAACTGGTCACGATTTGGTCACGTTCATGAAGTATCATGGGTTTTTGATACAAAAGGGCTGGTCATGTGCGTTTGCGACCAATAGCCAGCCGCAACTATAAGAGGTGTGTATGTTCGCGTTGGATCATATTAACGGCCGTTTGACGCAAAAAGCAACGGGCAAGACGCTTATCGTACAGGGCAGTACAATCGGGTGGGGTGCTGCCGCTAACGATGCCAACCAATTGTGGCGGCACCAGGATGCTGGGGATGGCTATTATTTTCTGTTTGCTTCCACGGGTTCTGTGCTAGATGGCAACGGCAGCCAAATTTACCTCCATCCTTTTAACAATGGTGACTACCAACGATGGCGTTATGAGGATGCGGGTGACGGCTATTTCAAATTGGTGCAAAAAGCAACCGGCAACGTCATAGATGGCAACGGCAGTGCTATTTACATGCTTCCGTGGAATAATGGTGACTATCAACGCTGGGTTTTGTCAGTGGCTCCACAACTGGATCGCAGCAAAAAATATAACGAAGTGACCTTTGCGATGGCGCATGATTCGCACACGGGGACGAAATATTACAGCGACGATGATTCGGTGCCGGAAAACGTAGACCAAACGCAGCCAGTAAGTGGGCAGTTGCGCGGCGGCATTCGAGTGGTGCGAATTAGCACCGGTATTTGGACAGATCACGGTGGGCCGGGGACGGGAACGGTCATTTTGCAGCATGGTGATCCTAACAAATTCTTTCGCCATTTGGGGAAATTATCTCCGCCCGTTATCTTCGGCACGCTCACAGATTACTTAACCCAGGTACGTGATTTCTTGAATGCGCCGGAAAATCGGAACGAAGTTGTCACCATTTATGATGAAGGGGATTCAGACGGCAAGCTAGATGATTCTACCTTTGAAGCGGAGGTAGCAGCGGCATATACGGCCGTTTTTGGCACAATCTATTCCCCTGCGGAATGGTCAGAGGATATTGATTTGCCGAAAGGGGTGACTATGCCTATCCAGTCCCCCTATTTGCAGCTAACAATCCACAATATCCTAAAAGCCGGAAAATTTTTTACCGACGACCAGTTGCGCCAACTGACTACATATCAGCAGCAGAGCCAGGCTCTGGTGCAAGTGCTGGCTCAACATAGCAACCAGCCGGCCGATTTTTACAATGGGCAGACCAATGAGCAGCTTATTGGTCTGGGTGCTGTTTTGGTTTATTTACGTGCGTTGGGCATTCGGGATGATGCTGGCCTACGTACCATGAGTGCCGATGACCAGCGCAATACCTTTATTGTGGTTTTGCAAGGGCGCACCGGGCTGCCCGTGCCTTATTTGCAGGCAATGGACAACCGGAGTTTGGCGACGTTGGCTGGCAATATGGCTGTGCAGCCTGGGGGCGGATCGGACGGCAGCGGCGTGAAGGTTTATATCCCATCATGGGATGGAAATGGCAATATTATTTGGCCGACGTTACAGGAGATGGTTGACAAAAACCAGCGTTTGCTTGTCTTTAGAAAATCGGGTGCCCATGATGGCAACCGCCCCTGGATTTTGAAGGCGTTTGCCAATGAAAGCGGTGGCGAAAAGGATTTGATTGCCACCAACCCGTCGCAGTTTTATGGGCAGGATGATCGTCGGCCGGCATGGCTGGTGGTTGGTGCTGGCACCTCGGCCTGGGTGCCAACAACCGAGGACACCGACGACGAGGTGAAACGTACCATGTCGGGGTATGGGCAGCAGGTGATTGATATTGAAACAAGCTGCGCCCAGCCGAGCGATTGGGAACAATTTCGGGCGCGGGGCGAGGATGCCATTAATCGGGGCTACGGCACGCTTGATGCCAACAATTTGCTGCTTTTCCACCACTTTTTCTATGAGACAATGCACAACGGTGATCCGGTTGTGATGCGTGATGAGTCGGTGCGGGCGTTTAGCAAGTGGACAGTTGGGGATTTGTTGGTGGAAGACACGCTGCGAGCGTGGGCTGCCAATAACCACAAGCCCAATTTTATCGGGGTGGATTTTTACCAGGGGGTGAAAGGGGCAACAAGCTACTTGCTGCCCTTGGTGGATGCCATGAACCAAGCTGGTGTCTCTGGCCCTACTGACGTTGTGGATAAGATGGGGGTGGTGCGGGTGCAGGATGCTGGTGGTTTGCAAATGCACCTGTCATACACCATTCAGCCGGATGCCACGAATGATGGGTGCTATTTGGTGGTGGAGGGCGGTGTTGTGTGTTTGGGGCAAACACGGCAAGCGTGGAAGTTGGTTTATAATGCTCCAGCCCACGGAATTGCTCTGGTCAACTTGGCTACGGGGCTGAAATTGTCGGCGAGCGATAATAACCAAAATGCCACACCTGTACCCTATGATGCTCAAGCGGCAGCCGGAGATAATGCCTCGGGGTTTGAACTGGTGTTTTTGCCTGATGGCAACAGGTGGGTTATCCGCCGTTCATTGGACGATAGCGCGAACTTGACGGTGCGTGGGCGCAGCAGCAATGTGCAGGTCGGGGATATTGTTGGCACAGAAAGCTGGCATGATGGTACCCCGGCGCAAAAATGGGTGTTTGCCCAGGCTGTTGGTATG
>JAGQGA010000745.1 GCA_020432595.1 Anaerolineales bacterium
GGACAGATTGCACCAGCGGCGCGGCCTGCTCATACAGCTTCAACAATGTGCCATCAATAAAAACCACCTTGTCTTCGGCGTGGTTGATGATGTAGGCCAGTTGGTCAGCGCTCAGGCGAATGTTGAGGGTGTGGCAAACGGCCCCAGCACCGGGGATGGCATAATATAGTTCCAAATGCTGATAGTTGTTCCAGGCAAATGTGCCAACCCGGTCTCCAATTTCGACACCCAACCCAACCAACGCTTTGGACAGCCGCTTAATCCGCTTGTACGCATCGGCATAGGTGTAGACGTGCATGGAACCATCGGGCAGCATGGTTTTGACCGTCTTGGTGGGGAACATGCGGTTGGCGTGTTCCAAAATGCGGTCAATCGTCAATTGATAATCCATCATCAGGCCATTCATGGGTTTTCTCTCCTGTGGCAATATTGGGCAAGTTTGCCAACTTGTCCAACAATAATCTCACCAGTTGGGGTTCGCTGGGTCATTTTGTCGCTACTTCAGCGCATGATTGATGCAAGTATAACACCAAATTTTGGGTAGCTGTAGGGGCCTTTATGCGGTTGGGGCATAGTGCCAAATGCCGTTGTGTAGGTGTTCGACAACGGCTCCTTCGGCTTGCAGCAGGTCGAGGTAGCCGACGAGCATCCAGAGGCCGGAGAAGCGGAAGCGGAGGGGGATGTGGCTGTACATCTCTTCGGTGAGTTGGGCGATGGTATAACGGCCGTTTCTCACCAACCGCAAACACTCCTCCTTCCGCGCCGCAATCCGCTGCCGCTGCTGCTGAATAAGCTCACGGTGATTGGTAAAAATATCGCCGTGACCAGGATAAACGGTCTCAATGTCGAGGGCTTCTACTTGATCAAGCGACTGGAGGAATTTGGGCAGGGCGGGGATGCGGGTGAGGGTGTCGTCTAACGGCCGTTCCACAATCGGCGTGGGCGTTTTTGCCAGCAGCATATCGGCCGCCAAAAATTGGCGGGTGTCGGGCTGATAGAAACAGGTTTGGTATTCGCTGTGGCCGGGCATGTGGAGCACTTGCCACGGCAAACCACCCATTTCCAGCGTGCCGTTGAGGGGAAAGGTGGTGAGGCGGTGGCGGGGGACAGGAACGGCCGTTTCTGCCGCCCGCCGCATCGAACCAATCACCGCCTGAAAAGCTGGCTCCGGCAGCCCAGTAAATGGCAAAAAGTGGTGGGCATAATAATCCACCCGCCGCTGCCACATCGTTGCCGGATCCACCAGCCACGTTTGGGCAATTTCCGACCCCCACACCTGCGCCCCGCTTGCTTCCGCCAGCGGACCCGCCTCGCCGCAGTGGTCTACGTGAGGGTGGGTAATCACGATGCGGCGCAAATCGGGCAGTGCCACGCCGTTGGCGTTTAGACCAGCCAGCAGTGCCGCCCAATTTTCGGCCGAATGGACACCGGTATCTACCAGAACGGGTTCTGGCTCGGTAAACAAAAAGGCGTTGACGGAGCCAACGTCAAAGGGGGTAGGCAGTTCAATGCGAATTGGGTTCATTGATTTGGGAAAATGGGACGCAGATTTGCCTGATGAACCTGATAATCAGGCAAATCTGCGTCCTATTTAATCTAACAACTTTTGCAGCAGCACCGGGTCTTGATCGCGCCACAAGCGGTATAGCTCGATGGCACGGGTGAAAAGCCACGGCGGATTGATAGAAATATGAAGGGTGATATCGGCTTGGGCGAGTTCAGCCAGCGACCACCAGCGAGCCTGACTGTCGCGCATGTCGTCGCCCGGCTCCACCGTCCCGCCTTCATAGGCCAACAAATAGTAAATGCCGATGGCGTAGCGGACATGGGCATCATAGTGAAAGGTGCGGGCATGGACAACGCCCAGCGGCCGCACGCGAACCGCTGCCCCGGCTTCCTCACGCACCTCGCGCAGCACGGCATCAAGAATGGTCTCCTCGGTCTCCAACGCCCCGCTGACTGTCTGCCATTCGTCGGGGCGATTGCGGTGCGGGCTGGAAAGCAGCAGGATCTGCTCCTGGTCATTGACGATAATTGCCTGAACAGCGACGGGGGAGGTGGCAAACGGCCGTTTGTTGGCACTGTAAATAATTGGTTGCATTGTTCAAGAAGAGATTGGAGATTAAGCACTCAATCTCCAATCTCTAATCCCCAACCCCCCTCAACCACTCCACCATCGCCTTAATCTGCCCGTTATGCCCCTTCGTAGCGTAATAGGGGTGAACAGCAGCAGGGTCAAAATCGGGGGGCATGGCCTGGGCGAAGGTACAGCCGACCAGGGCGGCGAGATCATCGTCGTCGCTGATGGTTTCCGGCAGCGTGCCAGCGGCCAGGGCGCGGCGGCAGGCGGCTTCCAGCGCGTCAAAATAGGCGATATTGTCGTGGAGCAGTTTGCCACCGATGGTGACGGGGGCGTGGCAGTAGAGGACGGTTTCGGCTTCCAACGCCGCCAGTTGCGCCAGCGATTGCCGCATCTCGCCCATGCCGCTGGCGTGGCGCGGCATAGGATAGGGCAGTTCGGCGGCATCGGCGGCCAGCAGGGTGCGGATTTCGGGAATGTAGACGGAAATGTGGTCGCGGGTGTGGCCGAAGGTGGGGATAAGCTGGAGGGTAAGGTCGCCGCCGTGGAGGGTGAAACGGCCGTTAAACAGCAAATTTGGCGGTGTTAGCACC
>JAGQGA010000746.1 GCA_020432595.1 Anaerolineales bacterium
TTAGTGGTGAATCAAGAAAGATAACCTGTTTTCAGGTTTTGGAAAGCACTCCATTTTGAGTTTTGTCAGTCAAGCAGCCTGATTGTGGAGGGTTGCCATTCATTCAACGCTAATCTATAATTTCGCCTAACGTTATCATAGAAAACAAAAGCTGATGTGTAAATGCACAACCACAACCAAGATAGAATGTCGCAGCGGAGCTGCTTATAGTGTCTGAACCAGCGCCTGATCCTCCTGAGCCTGCGAAGCGGGTTCTAAGATGCGACATCCATTTTTTCCCTAAATTCGTGATGAAAATAGGCATCTTTACCTGCCCTTTGCGGCAGGTTTTTGTGTTTGTCAAGTAGGAGGTTATGTTAATCACTACGATTCTTCCCATAGTCGTCACTATTACGGCGATGATTGGCTTTAATGCCCTTTATGTTGCTGCTGAATTTGCCACGGTGGCAGCGCGTAAAACAAAAATTAACCAGTTGGCAGCCGAAGGCAACGGGGCAGCGAAAATGCTGCTCCCTTATTTGGAGGATAGCGAGGCGTTGGATCGCTATGTCGCGGCGTGCCAGTTGGGGATTACCATTTCTTCGCTGGTATTGGGGTCGTATGGACAAAATGTGCTGGCCCCAGCATTGGATGGGGCTGTGGCTTGGATGACGACGGCGGTGGCAGCAACGGCCGTTCTTGTTTTCAACACCACCCTCCAAGTCATCCTTGGCGAACTGCTGCCTAAATCCATTGCTGTACAATACTCAGAAAACGTCGCCCTGGCCGTCGCTCGCCCCATGATCTGGTCACTCAAAGTGCTCAAATACCCCATCAGCCTCTTTAACGGCAGTGCTTTTTTGATCTTGCGCCTGTTAGGCCTAGAAACAAAAGGTGGGCACGGAGCTGTTCACTCGCCCGAAGAGATTGAACTGATTGTCAGCGAAAGCCACGAAGGAGGGCTGCTGGCCGACAGCGAGCGCACCATGCTGCGTAACGCCTTTCGCCTGCGTGAACTAACCGCCCGGCAAGTCATGGTTCACCGGACCCGCATCGTGGCGGCTCCCGCCAACAGCACCGTTACCGATTTGATCAACCTTGCCTTAGACGAAGGTTACTCGCGTATTCCCCTTTACCGTGACTCAATAGACGACATCATCGGCTTTGTCCACGTCAAAGATTTGTTTAGGCTGCATATTCAAAATGAAGAAGGTATTGCTTCCATCATGCGTGATGTCATCTACATGCCCGACTCCTTGCCTGTGGTCAACGTGTGGGAGGAGATGAACAACCGGCGCAAATATTTCACTGTTGTCTTCGATGAATATGGTGGCACGTCCGGCGTGATCACCTATGAAGATTTGATCGAGGAGATATTTGGTGAGCTACAGGATGAATTTGATGATGAAAGTGCCCTGGTTGCCCGTGACAAGGAGGGACGCATTTATTTGCGTGCCGATTTGCTGGTAACTGATGTCAACGAATATCTTGACCTGAAGCTGCCCACCGAAGCAGCCGATACGCTGAGCGGCCTAATTTTTAGCGAACTGGGGCGCATCCCGACGGTGGGTGATCAAATCATGGTTGACAACACGGCCATCCGCGTGGAGGCGATGAAAGATTTGGGGGTGGATGAGGTTTCGCTGCTGCTGCCACAGGGTGGTGTAACCACATTTACCGAGTGGGAGGTGGCGGATCATGAGTAAATTGGCTTTTTTCCTGCTTGGCCTCCCCGGTTTGGGAGCAATGGCGTTGTTGTTAGCCGAAGGCGAGGCACTGCCTAGTCCCCTTACCCTGATTGTGCCGCTATTCGTGATTTTGCTGCTGATACTGCTAAATGGCTTTTTTGTGGCAGCCGAGTTTGCCATTATTGGGGTGCGGGCGACGCAGATGGAGCAGTTGGCGGATGAGGGGGATCGGGTGGCGGCTAATGTGTTGTCGGTGTTGGAGTCGCGCAAGGAGCAAGACCGCTATATTGCGACGGCGCAGCTTGGGATTACGATTGCTTCCTTGGGGTTGGGCATGTATGCAGAACCGCAGTTGGCCCATTTTGTGGAGCCGTATTTGGCGGCCTGGTTTGACCCATCGGAAGCGGTTGTAGCGGCCGTTGGTTATGTCCTCGCCATCAGCTTTGTCTCTTACCTGCACATCGTGGTGGGCGAAATGGTTCCCAAGGCACTGGCGTTGGCCGATGCTTCCACTGTTGTGCGGCGGCTAAGTATGCCGATGCGGCTGATGCAATGGGTTTTGGTGGTGCCGGTTCGCATTTTGAATGGCATTGGTAATGGGCTGCTGCGCTTGCTGCGGGTGCCGCCGGCCGAAGGGCACGAGCGCGTTTTGTCACCCGAAGAAATTGAGCTGATTGTCACCGAAAGTGCTGAGGAGGGTCTGCTCAATGAAGATGAAGAGGAGATGATTCGCAACATCTTTGACTTTAGCGACCGTACCGTGTCGCAGGTGATGACACCGCGCCCCAAGGTGCAAGCCATTGCCCAGGACATGCCCCGCGATGAGCTGTTGCAAATTGTGGCCGAAAGCAATCACAGCCGTTTTCCTGTTTATGAAGGGGATCGTGATCACATTGTGGGGATTCTGCACGTCAAGGATTTGATGCGGCAGAAGATTCGCAGCAAGGGGACGTTTGATCTGCGTCTGATTTTGCGGACAGCACCGGCAGTGCCAGAGGATATG
>JAGQGA010000747.1 GCA_020432595.1 Anaerolineales bacterium
GCTAATCATCCGCGCCAGCAAGATGTTGTCGAGCAAATTGCCTTCGATGTGGGTGGTCAGGTGCCGAATGTCGGCGGGCAGGGGGTGCAAATCGAGCGTTAGCAGCAGGTTGTTGTTGTCCTCTGCCAGCTTTTTGATGAGCGCATGGCCGACTTCGCCGCTGGCTCCGGTGATGAAAATGGCTTTTTTACGCATATCTCTCCTTGTGTCTAGTAATCAGTAATCGGTAATCAGTTATCAGTAATCAGTCACGCCACTGATTACCGATTACTGATTACCGATTACCGACAACTCCCGACCAACACGCTCAAAAATGTCTAACGCCTGCTCCAAATCCTGCTGGCTGTGGGCGGCACTGTTCATGACGCGAATGCGGGCTTTGCCTTGCGGCACGGTGGGATAGCCGATTGCCATCGCAAACACGCCTTCTTCAAAGAGGCGGCGGCTGAACTGCTGCGCCAGCGGGGCTTCACCGAGCATGACGGGGACGATAGGGGTGTCGCTGTGGCCGGTGTCAAAACCGAGGCGGGTCAGTTCGGCCTTGAGCAGGTTACCGTTGGCCCACAGCCGTTCCACCAGTTCGGTGGATTCTTCCAGCAGGTTGACGGCTTCAAGGCAGGCAGCCACGTCGGGGGCGGTCATGGCGCTGGAGAACAAAAACGGCCGTCCGCGCTGCCGCAGCCAGTCAATGATCGGCCGGCGACAAGGCCGCCAACCACGCCAAACGCCTTGCTGAGGGTGCCTACTTCGATGTGGACACGACCATGCAGCCCAAAATGGTCTACAATGCCACGCCCCCCTTCGCCCAGCACCCCTTCGCCGTGAGCATCGTCCACCATGAGTACGATGTCGTGCTGTTCGGCCACGTCGCAAATCTTGTCCAGCGGAGCCACGTCGCCATCCATACTAAACACGCCATCGGTAACAATGAGCCGCCGCCCACCTTCTGGCGCAGCTGCAATTTGCCGCTGTAGGTCGTCTACGTCGTTGTGGGCGTAGCGAATGACGGTGGCACGGCTGAGGCGGGAAGCGTCAATGATGCTGGCGTGGTTGAGTTCATCAGAAAAGATGAGGTCGCCGCGCCCAACGAGGGCGGGAATGGTGGCGAGGTTGGCGGTGAAGCCGCTTTGAAAGGTGATGCACGCTTCGGCTTTTTTAAAGGCGGCGAGCCGCTGCTCAAGGGCGACGTGGAGCGACATGGTTCCGGCGATGGTGCGGACGGCTCCGGGGCCAACGCCGTATTGGTCAATGCCGTCTTTGGCGGCCTGGCAGATGCGGGGGTGGTTGGCAAGGCCGAGGTAGTTGTTGGCGCAGAAGTTGAGGAGGGAACGGCCGTTAATCACCACCCTACCCCCCATCGGCGACTCAATCGTCCGAATCTGGTTATAAAGCCCGGCCTCTTTTAGCTGGGCAAGCTCTTCATCAATCCAATTCAGGCTTGTGCTATTCATGAAAACTCCTTATATGCGTGGGTTACATTTGCTTACACTCCACCACCATATTACCATCTTTCCCACGGGAGAATGACACAAAGCCAAAAGAAGGCTACAATTTAAGGAGATCACGCTATAATCTTAAAAAATAATAGAAAGCCGCGTTGCGCTTTGTAGGAAGATTACATGGTTGCAGGAATCACAAGTTTTATCATCATTATCCTTTGTATCTATCTCTTAACAATTATCACCGATGAGCTTTTCATTGAAAGTTTAGATGAAATTGCCAAAAATCTTCAGCTCCCCAGCAATGTGGCTGGGGCATCGCTGATGGCTATGGGGTCATCTATGCCTGAGCTGTCCATTGCGCTGATTGCCCTGGTGCAGGAAAGTGGCGCACATAGCGATATAGGGGTAGGCAACATCGTCGGATCGGCCGTTTTTAATATCTTGGTTATCACAGGGGCCTCGGCATTGGTTCGGCCGGCGCGGGTGACAGGGCAAGTTGTCATGCGCGACTGCATGATGTATTCCATGAGCATCGGCCTTCTTCTCTTTGCCTTTCTGGATGGTAAAATCACAATCTTTGAATCAATCAGCTTCTTGTTCCTTTACGCCATTTACATTGCCATCCTCTTTCAATGGAACCGCCTTTTCCCCGGTCAAGATATTGATGAAGAGCTTTTAGAAGAGGAAGAAGACCAAGACAAGACCGTTCTGCAAAAAATCTATAGTGGCATTGCTACCGTTTTACGGTTGCTCACTGGCCCCCCGCGCAAAGCTTACGTTCGCGCCTTCATCGTCTCTGTCCTGCTCATTGCCGCCATCAGTTGGGTCTTGGTTGAATATGCGGTTGTGCTGGCAGAAGCTTTGGGCGTTCCCGCCATTTTGGTGGCGCTCACCATCCTGGCTGGCGGCTCATCGGTGCCCGATCTCATTTCATCCGTGCTGGTTGCCAAAAAAGGACGTGGAGAAGCGGCCGTTTCTAATGCCATTGGTTCCAACATCTTTGACATTTCAATTGGGCTAGGGCTTCCCTGGCTGCTCGTGCTTCTTTTTCAGCAAGACACCATCATTGTTGGCACAGAAGGGCTACTCTCATCCACTTATGTGTTGTTGGGAACGGTCGTTGTTCTCTATATCTTCCTGACAACAGATCGTACCCTATCGCGGCGGGAAGGAGCCATTCTGTTGCTGTTATATCTCGTCTATGTGCTTTGGGCATGGCTAACTCCC
>JAGQGA010000748.1 GCA_020432595.1 Anaerolineales bacterium
GATCCGAAAGTGCCATAAAGCCAATGCCCAGCGGCCCCAACATCCATTTGTGGGCACTGACGGCCAGCACATCCACGCCAGCATCAGCCACGTCAATTTGCATCGCGCCCACCGCCTGCGTGCCGTCCACCACCAGCAGCATGTCGTGGTCGCGGCAAAGCTGGCCTAGTTTTGCCAAATCGCTGCGAAAGCCGCTGCTGTACTGCACGTAGCTGACGGCGAGGATGCGCGAACGGCCGTTAATCACCTCTCGAAAATGGTCAATGGGTAAACGGCCGTTTGCCCCCACCCTAACCTTGTTCAGCCCCACCCCCTGCGCCGCCAGCCCCGCCCAGGCGTAATAGTTTGACGGAAACTCCACTTCCGGCAGCACCACGTTGTCGCCCGGCTGCCAAGGAAAGCCGTTGGCAACCAGGCTAATGCCGTCGGAGGTGTTTTGGATAAAGGCGATGTGGGAAGAACGGCCGTTAACCAACCGCGCCACCCCCTCCCGCACCTCCGCATACCGCCGCTCCCATTGCGCCGTCCGCAGTGGCCCATACAGCGCGTGCTGCGCCACCTGCTGCATCACCGCCCGCGCTACCCGCTGTGAAATCGGGCTCATCGCCGCATGATTCAAAAACACACATTCATCAACAATGGGAAACTCCCGCCGCCACCGCTCTACATCTGCTTCCATAATTTGTCCCATCGAGTAACAAGTCGCAAGTGGCAAGTCTTGTTAGCAAAAGAGACTTGCCATTTGCAACCTGCTACTTGCAATCTACGCCACCTGCTTCAACCGCTCCCCAAACATCTTCCGCATCTTCCGCACCTTCGGGTCAATCACCACCCGGCAATACGGCTGATTTGGGTTGTCTTTGTAATAATTCTGATGATACCCTTCCGCTGGGTAAAAAGCCGCAGCCGGGGCAATCTCGGTCACAATTGGGTCAGTCCACAAATCAGAGGCATCCGTTTCCGCCCGCGACTGCTCCGCAATTTGCCGCTGCGCCTCGCTGTGGTAAAAAATGGCTGAACGATACTGTGTCCCCACGTCCGCCCCCTGCCGGTTCAGCGTCGTTGGGTCGTGGGTGCGCCAGAAGATATAGAGCAAATCGGCAAAAGAAATTTCGTCCGGGTCAAAGGTAATCTGCGTCGCCTCAGCATGGCCGGTGCGCCCGGTGCAAATCTGCTGGTACGATGGGTTGTTCACCATCCCCCCCGTATACCCCGACACCACGCTCTCCACCCCGCGCAAATCCTGAAAAACGGCCTCCACACACCAAAAACAGCCGCCCGCCAGCGTTGCTATCTCACGTTTATTAGACATAGGTTCTCCTAAATCAACTGCTTTCAGGAGGTTCACAACTCCATGAAAGCTGCTTGCAAACTTTGTGACTAACCGACTAGACGCTTTGAGAAGTCAAATAATTACCTAGCGTTTGCAGCAATCGTCTATGGCGCAAAGGTGAAATTTTACCAATCGAACCAACAATTTTCTCGCTCGGCAGAACGGCTAGAAACCCTAATCGAATGAGAGAATCTTTTAACAACCCACTCTCAACAAAGTCAACATCTTGCCGAGAAATAATTTCGTCAAACCCTTGTACTTGTTGTTGCAACTGGCTGCTTACACCACACACCAAAAAGTCACCAAACGGTGGCATTTCACGCAGAAGAACGGCTGGCCGATTTTTAACGCGACCATCCGCCTGGGCAATAGGGGTCAAAACAATATCACCCTCCCTCATAATCTGGGTTAACCTCTTTAATCAAATTTAGTGAATAGCCATCTTCATCATCGTCATATGCTGCGGCTAGACCGGCTTGCGACAAAGTTAACCATTGCTGATCCTCCTCATCTATAAGTTGGTTAGGTAACACAGTAACCAAAAGCCTACTGTTTGGGGCTAGCTCAAATGGTTCGTCTAATCGTATGTACTTGCCATCAAAATGAGCAGATAGGGAAATGGTCTTCATTTTTCGCTCCAAGTTTTATGCTTCTACAGCCAACTCTATTTTAACACAGGGTGCAAGATTGAGAACTTTGGCAAAAACGGCCGTTAATTATGGTATAATAGAACGTTCGTTTGACCATTTGGAACAAATGACCAACTAATTGGAAACCAAAATTATGCCAAAATTTCAGCTAGTCTCTGAATACGACCCCATGGGCGACCAGCCCGAAGCCATCGCCCGCCTCGTAGAAGGCGTGGAAACCGGCCAACGCTACCAAACCCTGCTCGGTGCCACCGGAACCGGCAAAACCTACACCATCGCCAACGTCATCCAGCAAACCCAACGCGCCACCCTCGTCATCGCCCACAACAAAACCCTGGCCGCCCAGCTCTACAGCGAATTCCGCGACTTCTTCCCCCACAACGCTGTCTCCTACTTCGTCAGCTACTACGACTACTACCAGCCCGAAGCCTACGTCCCCCGCCACGACCTCTTCATCGAAAAAGAGACCCAAATCAACGAAGAAATCAACCGGCTGCGGCTGCAGGCCATGACCAATTTGCTCAGTCGCCAAGATGTGATCATCGTCGCCTCCGTCTCCTGCATCTACGGCATTGGCAACCCCGAAGCGTGGGGCAAAGTCACCGTCGAAATTGAGCGCGGCCTCCCCTATCGGCGCGATGTGCTGCTGCGGAGCCTGGTAGACATCCAGTACGACC
>JAGQGA010000749.1 GCA_020432595.1 Anaerolineales bacterium
GCAAAGCGTGGCTCCCCCGGAGGTGGAGACACTGGACATTCACAAGGGGGCATTACCATTTATGGTTTTGCAGGGTATTGCGCTGGTGATTGTCATGCTTTTCCCGCAAACTGTTTTGTGGCTGGTTAACGCCGCATCATAAGAAACAAAAAAGCCCCCGAATTCGGGGGCTTTTTTGTTTCTTTCGTGTGTTTAACGATTGGCAGCGTAGTTGAGGAAGGCCAATTCAGCTAGACCATGCCAGGGTTGAATAGCGTCCCGGAACTTCTTCCATTCGTCGAAGATGGCTTTGAAGTCGCCATCTGATGCTGAGAACTCGTCGTATAGTTCAAAGGCAGCACCTTCGGAGGCGGCCATCACATCATCAGGAAACGGCCGTAATTCAATATCCGACTCTAGCAGCGTTGCCAACGCAGCCGGGTTCTTGGCATCATAACGCGCCATCATGGTAGTGTTAGCCTCGTGCGCGGCCGTTTTCACGATTTCCTGATAAACCTGCGGTAGTTGATTCCACTGATCCAAGTTGATTTGTACTTCCAGTGACGGACCCGGTTCCCACCAGCCAGGATAGTAGTAGTATTTTGTGACTTTTTGGAAGCCCAGCTTTTCGTCATCATATGGGCCAACCCACTCGGCCGCATCAACGGCACCCGTCTGTAGTGCTTGGAAGATTTCACCGCCGGGGATAACCTGAACCGTGACACCTAGTTTAGCCATGACTTGCCCACCCAACCCGGGAATACGCATTTTTAAACCGGACAGGTCGGCGACGGAGTTAATCTCTTTGTTGAACCAACCACCCATCTGTACGCCCGTGTTGCCGGCCGGGAACTGAATGGTGTTGAACTTTTCGGCATAATACTCTTGCAGCATAGCCAAGCCGCCAGCCTCAAAGAGCCAGGCATTTTGCTGCCGAGCCGTTAGACCAAAGGGAAGTGCCGTACCAAAGGCAGTAACAGGGCTTTTGCCGACATAGTAGTAGGAAGCAGTATGCCCAATTGGCACAGCACCTTCTTCCACAACATTTAGCACTTCCGTCCCGGGTGCCAACTCGCCAGCGGCACGAGGGGTGATTTTGAAACGCCCTTCAGTCATGGCGGCAACGCGCTCGGCAAACACTTGGGCACCACCAAAGATGGTGTCGAGGGCTACAGGCCAACTGGTTGCCATTTGCCAGTCAAGTTCAGGCAGCGCGGAATCTTGTTGAACTTCCTCGGCCAGCTCTTCGGCCGGCATTACCTCAGCTTGAGGGGCTGCATTGGTCTCGGTTTCGGCCGGCGCAGCCGCCTCATTTCCACCGCAGCCTACAACACCCAGGGTAGCGCTACCGATCATACCAGCAGCAGCCATCTTCAAAAATTCTCTTCGTTCCATTTGTTGTTCTCCTGTCTTCTGATGGATACAAGCAACAATAAAAGGGTGTCCGTTGAAATTATCGCGGGCTTATTCGCTATTGTAAACTGAATTACACATTTGCACAAAGTTATAAAAAGAAATGGCCGCAATTTTTAGCTCACATAACCCACTTTCCTGCACCGGCTATTTGCACCTCCAATGGGTCTCCATCTAACAATTTGTAGGTGGACGCTTCTTGGGTGACTGTTACCTCAATTAGCCGTCCCTGGTATTGGACACGAAAACTGTAGCTTTCCCAATGACTGGGGATGATGGGGTTAAAGATTAGACCGTTGCCCACGCGCATCCCGCCAAAACCGAAGGCTATCGAAAGCCACGCCCCGGCCATGTTGGCCGCATGGATGCCGTCTTTCGTATTGCCCTTTTTGTTGTCCAGGTCGGCAATCGCTGTATCAATAAAATAGCGGTAGGCTTTGTCTGGATAGCCCACCTCGGCGGCCATGATGCCAAAAATGCAGGCTGAGAGCGATGAGTCGTGGGTGGTTAGCGGCTCGTAATAATCATAATCCCGCTTTTTTTGCGCTAAATCAAACTGATCATGAAGCAAAAATTCGGCCAGTACGGCATCGGCCTGTTTGCAAACCTGGTAACGATACAGCACCAGCGGGTGATAGTGGAGCAGGAGCGGGTAATGGTCGGCAGGGGTGTTGGCAAAATCCCACACAGCCTTTTGTAAAAAGCTGTCGTCCTGCGCCAGCAGTTGCCGCTCCTCGTCGTAAGGGACAAACATTTGCGCTGCCGCCTGCGCCCAGGCCGCCGCCTCTTCAGGGGCAAGGGCGATTTTTTCCGCCAATGTTTGGTAGGTGTGAGGATATTCTTGCTGGAGCCAATCGGCAATGTGGGCGGCAAAGCGCAGGTTTTCGGCGGCCATGAGGTTGGTGTAGGCGTTGTTGTTGACCAGGGCGGTGTATTCGTCGGGACCAGTTACGGCATCAATGTGGAATTTGTCGCTGTTGTAGTGTCCGACATTGAGCCAGAGCCGTGCCGTTTCAAAAAGGATTTCGGCCCCAAACTGCTGCATAAATTCGGCATCTTGGGTGGCATCGTAGTAACGTTTGATGGCAAAGGCAACATCGGCGTTAATGTGGTATTGGGCGGTGCCGGCCGGATAATAAGCCGAACATTCTTCCCCGCCAATGGTGCGCCAGGGGAACAGTGCGCCAACGGGGTGCGCCATTTGCCGGGCGCGTTGGCGGGCTTTGTCGAGAATATGGTAGCGGTATTCGAGCAGTTTGCGGCT
>JAGQGA010000074.1 GCA_020432595.1 Anaerolineales bacterium
CGGCCTCAACTCGCAATTGTCATACCCCTCGCCGCCGAGAACCCAGGCGTGCTTGACCCACCATTCTCCCGTACCATCTGCGACCATAAGTTCTTGGCCACTGCCGTTGAGATAAACAGCGTCGGGGTGGAAGCAGACTGTTTGACCATTGCTGTCTTCCGTGCATTCACCGGGGCCGACCTGCGGAGGGGCGACGATACGACCTAAAATCTTACTCTGTGCGTACACGGTGACACTGTTTGTCGCCGCATCAACGTGCATATCGTTGATAACGGTAAGTGACACAGGGTTGTCTGGCAGATCCATCTTCGTTACCCAATAAGCGTCGTGGTAGTCCAATTGGCTCGTCGGTTCGAATGGGATAACTTTCTGACCAGAACATCCTGCAATAAGGAATGCGATGCCGAATACGACGACAATGCCGAAAATAATAAGATTTCGTTTGTTCATGATTTGTTTCCCTTAGTTTTTCTTCAGTTGAGTGAATAACATGGTTGAGAGCGCGGTGGTCATGATTTAGCTAAACCGCGCAGTTTGAAGGCCAGCACGATGGCGAGCACGCCGGAAACAAGCGCCCAGAGTGCAAAGAGCCAGACCAAGGTGCTTATCGTTGCGAGGGGATGCGCGAAGATGAAGATGCCAAAAATAACGTATAGGATGCCCATGATAAGCCCCCACCACGTCCACTGACCATCGCGTCCCTTGAAGATCATCACTAGACCGCTGGCTACAGTTGCGATTCCGATCAGGGTAGCAAGGAAGGCGCTGCTGAAGATCCCGGCGACAAGGGGATTACCAACGATAAAGAGGCCAGCCAGAATACCGAAAATCCCACCGATGATTGTCCAGGTGCGGGATTTTTCGGTGTGACCGCGTAAGCCTTCGATGATGCTGAAAATGCCATCAACAACCCAATAGATACCCATGAACCAGATCAGGCTCAACAGGGTGGAACCGGGGCTTGAAAACATGATAATGCCGAAGATGATCAGCAGAATACCGCGTACCAGCGGCATCCACCAAAGCGAGGCAATGATTTCTTTGCCATTTTGTTCAGTTAATGTGTTTGTTTCAATAGTCATTGTTTTTCTCCTTTTTGATAGCGGTTTATGAATTATATGTCATTAAAAATAGTTTTTAAGATACATATATTCCGTATTTCAATGAAATGTTATATGGTGTATGAGGCAAAGTCAAGCAAATTTAGCGTTGTGAAACAGAAGTGGGAAAAATGTATCACATCAGATTGGCTATCGTGATTGGGGGTTCTGAATGGTCACTTGTCTTTTGTTTCCCCTGGTAGTTGTCCTGGGGAAGATTCTCTAGTTTGGTCAAATCGTTCCAGGGCCTTAACCAAAAAATGCTCATCCAGATGGGCATCCCAGGTGTATATGACGCAGGTGTGGGCGAATTTATCGTGCCAACCTTGCCGACGGTCATCAAGCAATGTCCACATAAATCCCAGGAAAAAGGGGAGGGCGGCCAGCCAATAACCAATCATGCGGCGTATGGATCGAGCGAAGGTCATTGGTTGGCCATCTAAACAAACAATTCGCAATCCTACGATGACTTTACCTGGCGTTTGCCCGGTTAATACCCATGAGAATAAGAAATAACCAATGGCAAAGGCGCTGGTAGACATGCCCGCCAGCATGAGGGCAATTGGCTGTATGGTCGTAACTTCCAAACTACCCTCTGCATCTGGCAGCATAAATAGCCGGCTCAACCCAAAAAAGTTCAAAATTGTGCTGACAATCCAGGTAGAAACGATGATGATTATCGTGACAATAACCAAGTCAATAATGAAAGCGCTAAGGCGGCTAATGAATCCAGCGTATTGACCGTGTAAACTTTTTTGCGTCATTAGATTATTGGCGCTCCTTTTTGTGTGGTTTGCCTAAATAATCGCGCCCACTTTGGACTTGTACCTCTATTGGGGGTTCTGGTAACGTTTCACGAGGGGGTTTTTTGAACAGTGAGCGAGCGAAGCGCTCTACTAAAGTATCGGCGCTGACCATGCGTTCGCGGGTTTCTTCAACCATCTCAACTGCCAGGTTCATGCTTTGCTGATGCACCATTTCTTCTAATTGAGGATTATTGGCTACCTGGTCAATAATCTCGTCAAAAGAATCGCCCACGGCTTGTTTGAGAATGTGGCGGCTGCGTTGGTCTTCATCTCGTCCCACTTCAATCCAGCGAGCCAGTTCTGCTGCTCCATAATCGACCCAGCCCTCAACGCGATCTTGAAAAGGGTTTATACGGCGCCCAACTCGCAGAGGGTAGAGGGCTATGGAAAGAATTTTGCCGCTTCCTTTATAAACCGATTGTAAGGAGGGTAAATGCTGTCCTATTTGTTTTTGGCTTTCAAAAAGATAGCCTATCAGGGCGTAACGTAAGCGGTCTTTATCGGTTTCGTTTGTACGGGCGGTATTGATATTGATTACGGCCGTTTCTTCCCATTCTTGCAAACGACGGGCAAGTTCATCTTTCCCTTCGAGCATGCTGCCGACAGCCAGACGGGTTAAAGAGCGGAGCATGCTAAAATCAGCGTCTTCTGTTTGCGGAACGACCGTTTCGGGGTCAGCGTCATCAATTATTGGTGATTGGTCGCGTTCAATATCGCGTTTAGTTGTGATTGTTTGTTTCATCATGTTTTGGAGGAACAGTTTTTCAAGCAGCAGGTTTGTTGTTTGTTATAAATTTACCGATAGTCCCGACAAGTAATAGCAACGCCGGCACTATCACAGTTGGATCAAGGAATAAGATTTTGCGCGTGGGAACGACAACTGTCTTTGCCATCGATGCCCATTTATGGGGTTCGGCCGCTTGAAATGAGGGGCTGGAGGCCATTTCTAGCATGTCGCGGCGACTACGATAACGGACGATGCCCACTTCTTCAAAGAAATCGGTCCCCTCGCCAGCGTTGAATAAAGCGGCCGTTTTGCGCGACAGGAAAACGGGATATGAGCCTCGTTTGAGCAGCTCTTTGACGACGGCTTTGCTGTAGAGGGCGTTGGCTTCCTGTCCTGTTTTTACTTCGGGGTGCAGCCCCTGCGGGTAAACAGCTTTCTCTCGATATTGCATCAGGTTGACCATGTAAAATGGTTTGCTATCGTCGGCCAGAAAAAAGGCGCGGGCGTTGGCGCGTTCTTCGTCTTGCAATGGGGTTTCGTGCTTATCGCTTGGCGCCATCTTGTTGAGATAAGTGTCTACTTCGGCTTCTGACAACGGCTGGGAAAACCAGCGATTTTGCCAGAGCAGAAATAGGGTGTAAAGGGAGCCGAGAAGTATGGGTTTACGCATTTTTTGTTCTCCATGCCGAAAGCCCTAATGTGGGGAACACAAATACGGCAAGCATAAAGATGAGTTCTGGCGTGGTGAGGATGTTGGGCAGGACGATGAAGATGAGGTTGAGGAGAGCATAAATGCCAATGACGATGAAGGAAAACGGCCGTTTCCACCCCTCCAACCAACCCATCTGAACAATAAACATCCAACTCAGGATAACGATATTGGAAACGATACGGAGTGGTTCCGGGCGACCCAGCGCCACATGAATGATGATGTCAAGTAGTTGAATAATGACGATAGCGATTCCTAACCGTTTTGATACTTTACTGTTTTGCATGATGTTTTATCTCTTTTTAGGACGCTCGTTTTAATTGTTGTCGTGGGAAGTTTCCTTCACCCTATCTTTAGGGCTTCGTGCTCCTTATAGCGATTTATAAGAAACGTTTGACCCGTATACAACAGAAATGGTATAATCAGCACCATGCAAAGTCAAGCAAATTTGAAGTTGTGAAACAAAGGCAGGAAAAATGTACCATATCAAAAACGACCAACGCGCCATCCGCTCCAGCCAACTGCTGTATGAGGCGTTAGCCAACCTGATGCGCGAGAAATCATTCGACACCATCACGGTGACCGACTTGGTGGAAACGGCGCAGGTAGGACGAACCACGTTTTACCGCAACTTCGACAGTATCGAGGATATTTTGCATATGCGCTGCGACCAAGTTTTTGATGAGTTGATCGATTACACCAAATCTTATCTACAAAAACAGACGAGTGACGCGCCTGTGGGGATGCTGAAACCGATGCTGCGCTATTTCTATTTGCATTCGGATATCATCGAACTGCTGATGGCGGCGAGGTGCATTGACATCATTCAAGATGCGTTTCGCGCCCGCATGGAGTCGTTCAAGGCGGAGCTTGTCGCCCGTCAAGGCATCGCCGAGGAATTTTTTGATTATGCCATGGCGATACGGACGGGCGTTATGACGAATATCTTGATTCAGTGGATCAAAACGGACAAACGGCAGGCGCCGGATGATCTGGCGGATGCGGTAAGCGAGATGTTTCGCAATAGGGTGACGTTGGATCAGTTGTTGTGATGGGGGGGGAAACGGCCGTTCTCCTCCCCACAGTTCCCTAAACCACCCCAAACCCAGACGTCCTCAGCATGCCCCCATCCTTGGCAACCGCCAACGCCTCACAATGTGCCGTTCCCTCAATCAAATCTAACCCCAATCGACCCAGCGCCATTACGGCCGTTGCCAACCCATCAGCCAACACCACCGTGGGCGCAACAACCGTCACGCTGGCTAATTCAGGCGCCGAGTAACCTGTACGCGGGTCGAGGATATGATGCTGGCTCAAATCAGTAATAAAGGGCTGCATGTAATCGCCCGATGTAGCCGCCGCCTGATTGCGCAGGCTAAACCGCGTGAGCGGCGTCTCTGTCTGAGGGCGCGGCGGTTGCAGGCCGATGTGCCACGATTGCTGGCGGGCATTGACACCTGCGGCCATCAAATCGCCGCCCGCTTCGACCAAAATGTTTGTAAAGCCGTGTTGTTTGAGGACTGCCGTTCCCGCATCCACAATATACCCCTTGCCAATACCATCCAGCGTGATGCCCATATTAGGTTGTATCAATTGAATGGTCGTGCCGTTCACATCAATGTTTTTGTAGTTAACCAACGGCAATGTTTGGGCAACGGCCGTTTCTGATGGCAGTTCCCCTCGCTTGGCATACGCCTGATACAAATCCCCTAGTGGTTTGACGGTAATATCAAAGGCTCCGTTTGTTTGTTCGCTTAACTGGTGGGCCTGTTGGATGAGTTCTAGTAAGGATTGGCTAGCGTTGGCTAAACGGCCGTTTCGGTTCAATTGTGACAGCTCGCTGTCGGGCTGGTGGCGGCTGAGCAAGGCTTCAAGTCGGCTCATCTGGTCGAAGGTGGCGGAAACGGCCGTTTCTACTGCCGCCTTATCCTCGCCAATCACCGTCAAATTCACCACTGTCCCCATCAATACCCGACTGACTGAGACTTCCGTTAACCCAGCCTCCCAACTATGTACACCCAACTGCCACGCTGCGCCAGCAACGGCCGTTGCGCCCAGAATCTGCAAAAACTCGCGTCGTGAAAATTGTTTTTGATTCATACCAAAATAATTGAGACTAAACCGCACCCAAGATATTGTTTGCCATTTCCAGCACAACCAGAACCACAGAAATGGCGATCACAATCAAAATAATCATGTCGCTTATGCGGCGACTTTGTTTCTTGTCTTTTGCCATAGCTCCAACACCCAACCTCTTACCAAACGAATGATGTCATACACCGGGTCTAAAGGACAGAGAAAATTACACCACGGCCGTTTTACAAACAAAGACATCACCATCATGATTCCTAACAGGGCAAACAACACCGTCGAACCGGTCAGGCTGAACAGCGTACCGAACACCTCGTAGCTGGAAATGCCCGGATTACGAAACAGCAGAGCAAGCATAATCGCCGCCCAGGCCAACCCACGCTGCAACCAGATAAACAAACGCCGATATTGGCGCGGCCTCGTCAGCTTGGCCCCCCCAATGGCCCCCATACACTCTTGCGCCGCGCCAAACGGGCAAAACCAGGCACAGTACGCATTTTTGTTATCGACCGTAAGCACAAACAAGATGCCGCCCAACAAGAAATACCAATACAGATTGGTCTGCCACTGCGGCCAAAATCCCAGCAAAAAGGTGTTGATTTTGGAAATAGTCAGCGGTTGGTTGTACCAAAATCCCAGCACAAACATGCCTGTCAGCAGCATCCCCCAACGCACCTGTTTCTTGTACTTAAACTTAGGTCGGTGGGCGAAGTAGCCGACGGTAAACAAAGCCAGCACGGTGAATTCAGGAATGCCAAACTGGATAGGCGGCGGGGGGATATCGGGCACGCTCAAACCAAGCTGTTCATCGGCAATCAAGCGGCTGCCTTGCAGCGTGGCTTCGGCCAACCCGCGCGCTGTATAAGTTGCGCCGCTGACGCCATCCACATCGTCGTAAATTTGAAATGGCTCGCTGAATGATTTGCCCAGTAGTTGTTCCAGGAAACCACTCTCGGTCATCTTGTCAAAAAAGGATGGGGTTTCTACATGGTCGGCAACGACCGTTCCCACCACCACGCCATCCAAATCCACCGCCACCGCCAGTTGAATCGGGCCGCCATAACCAACCGCCTCGCCAATTGTCACGTAGCCAAGCAACGTTTCATCAGAATTGTTCTGATACGCGGCATACATTTCGCCTGAAATTTGTTCAAAACGATCCGCCTCAGGCCAGGCCGCCTCAATCGCAGGCATCAGATCATTTGTTTTCAGCGCCGCCCCCACCAACCAGGCAATGACAAGCGTTACAAAAGCAGCAATCGCCAAAATGCGCTCAGTTCGTCGAGTCCGCTCCCGTTTAGACATCGTTAACTTGATTCCCTATGCTTTTGCGAATACAAAGCGTCCCAACAACACGCCCCAAATAACGGCGACGATACCTGTAACCATCCCCATCACCAGAGCCGCTTGAGGCGCGCCTTCATTCAGAAAGCCAACGATCAATTCCAGGACAAAAACGGTATAGATGATGCCCAAAACGGTTAGCAGCCAATGCCACCATGTGAGATGCAGCTCATTTCTCCGTGCATAATCAACCAACACAAGTAAGCCCGCCATTGCCAAAGCGCCAATCAATAGATGTACAATCATTTTTAATTCCTTCTTTTGGATTCCCGCCTGTGCGGGAATGAGAGTTGAAATTGTTTTGAAAACGATGCTAAGGCGTTTTCGGAATATTAAATAACCCTTCAATCCGAAAACGCCTCAAGCGGAATCCGCAAAACAACACACTTTCTTCCTACTATTACTTCGCGGATTCCGCCTAATCCTTGATATGGATATACTTATCGCTTTCCCAGAAAATCATATTAGGCTCTTGCTTGCCATAACCACCAGCGTCATCGAGATTGACCAGCAGTTTATCAATTGACCCAGAATTGGCGCCGATCATGATACGGGTGACATCGTGCAGCCAGCTTTCGGGCTTGTTGAAGGGGCACACGCGAATGCACATGCCACATCCACTGCCGTTGGCGATCCAGCTCTCCCAGCATTTTTCGGGGTTGGAAGACCATTTCAATACCCCCGAGTTTGAACTCATATTGGCAGCTTCCATCGTCTTATCTTCATAAGAGATCGCCTGACTGGGGCATAACTCAGCACATTTCATACAGGCTTTGCAAAATTCTTCCACGCCGAACTTGATCGGCTTATCATTTTCCAGGGGCATATCGGTGATGACTTTGGCGATGCGGACGCGCGGCCCGTATTTGGGTGTGATCAGCATCCCGCTGCGGCCGCCTTCACCCAAGCCCGCTTCGATAGCCATCGGCACACTGATATTCGTGTTATTGCCGCAGGGGATGGCGTTATATCCCAGCTTGCGGATGAACTGCGCTAAAGAGCCGCCAGTGATCGCCATTTTGGAGTAGGCATCCTGCGTGATTGCTACCGTCAGGTGGGTAGGAGCGGCTTCGATACCATCAAAATCTTCTTCAAATGCCAACACGATGACCTTGTTCATCGTTTCGGGGATTGCCAAAGCGCCATCTTCCAGATAGCGCGGCTTCGCGGATTCGCCGGGGTCTACTTCAGCAATCTCAATATCTAAGCCTAGCTTCTCAGCAATTGCGCCCAAGGCAACTTTGGGCAAATTGGTTACAAGTTGCCCTCCCTGTCCCTGGAATTTACTGACCGGCACAGCTTTAACAAAGCTGGGCGAAGGGGCGTTACTGGGCAATAAGTTCGGATCTATACTTTCCAGTACGTCAACCAGCAGGTCTTTGATTTCCTGTCCGCCCATTGGTTCTATTTCGGCTTTGATCAGTTGCCGGGCATCTTCAGGCGAAACCTGCCCCTCAGGAAGTTCCACTTTTTCAACTTTGGTAATCTTGATCGGCGCTCTGGTTTGCGAGAATCCATCATAATAATGAGAGTAGAGCCATTTTTCGTTTAAGTCGGTGACTCCCACCATGGAGGCGCCCAGGAAGAGGCTGGCTTTCTTCACAATGGCAGTCACTTCTTCAGATGTAAGATGATCGTGGTCCCAGCGTCCTTCAAATTGCGGTCCCTGACCGGGAGCATTTACCTTTGGGTCTAACCCCATCAAGCCGTCATGAAGCCCCAGGTATCCAATGGATGAATCTGTTCCTTCATACATGGCCACGAAGGCAGCCCCTGCGGAGAGCGCTTTATCTACCTGAGTGTAGCCGGGATCATTTTTCTCGTAAACGGTTTCAGTCGCGTCCGATTTTTCGTTGAATTCATCATCCCACCAAATGCGGCTCAGGATGGCGTTCGTGGCATCGAAACGGGTATAGCTGTCATCAAAAGTGAATAGAGGGTCGTCATCTGCGCGTTGGCGAATGGCGAATCCGCCATAGATTTCTTCTGATTCCAGCAGGTCGTCGCTGCCTATTTTGCCGATTTGGGTGATGACGGGTAGGGAAACGGCCGTTAATCCACCCAGTTTCAAAAAATCCCTACGGTTTATATTTTTCTTTACAGACATATGTATCTCCTCATATTTCTCAACAAGTTTGAGAACCATACGAACCTTAGACCGCTGTGTGCGGAACATTTAACCCGTATTTGAGAGGATGGTATAGTCTGCATCATGCTAAGTCAAGCAAATTTGAAGTTGTGAAACAAAGGCAGGGAAAATGTACCATATCAAAAACGACCAACGCGCCATCCGTTCCAGCCAACTGCTGTATGAGGCGTTAGCCGGCCTGATGCGCGAGAAATCATTCGACACCATCACGGTGACCGACTTGGTGGAAGCGGCGCAGGTAGGACGAACCACGTTTTACCGCAACTTCGACAGTATCGAGGATATTTTGCACATGCGCTGCGACCAGACGTTTGATGAGTTGATCAGCTACACCAAATCTTATCTACAAAAACAGACGAGTGAAGCGCCCATGGGAATGCTGAAACCGATGCTGCGCTATTTCTATTTGCATTCGGACATCATTGAACTGCTGATGGCGGCGAGGCGCATTGACATGATTCAAGATGCGTTTCGCGCCCGCATGGAGCCGTTCAAGGCGGAGCTTGTCGCCCGTCAAGGCATCGCCGAGGAATTTTTTGATTATGCCATGGCGATACGGACGGGCGTTATGACGAATATCTTGATTCAGTGGATCAAAACGGACAAACGGCAGGCGCCGGATGATCTGGCGGATGCGGTAAGCGAGATGTTTCGCAATAGGGTGACGTTGGATCAGTTGTTGTGATGGGGGGATTGGGAAAAGAATTCTAAAATCATATACGTGCATGGTTGACCCCGCCACTCTTCCTCCTGTATATAAATAAAGGCAAAACCCCATCGATAACGTTAGCCATTTATAACAAATTATAGTCCAACAAAACGAGGGTTATTTTGGACGCCTGCTGACGAGGTCGCTCTGCGCATCCTTTCTCTGAAAGGTGTATCCAAAATAGTGGTCTAATTATTCAATGTACAATAAACTATCCATCACACCTTTTTAATGGATGGTTGCAATGAAAATTGGCTACGCTCGCGTCAGCACCCAGGAACAGAATCTGTCGCTTCAGTTGGACGCGCTTCAAACGGCCGGATGCGCGACGATTTACCAGGAAAAAGTCACCACTACCAAAAAGGAACGCCCTGAATTGCAGAAACTGATGAGCCAGCTTCGCGCTGGGGATGTGGTCGTCGTCTGGAAACTAGATCGACTAGGGCGTTCTCTAAAAGACTTGGTGAGTTTAGTGAATGAGATGCAGGGAAGGGAGGCGGAGTTCCAAAGCCTAAACGACCACATTGACACCACCACGCCGCAGGGCAAATTTACCTTTCACTTGTTTGCAGCTCTGGCTGAGTTTGAGCGGGATATTATCCGGGAACGAACAAAGGCTGGTTTAGCGGCGGCGCGGGCGCGCGGCCGTAAAGGGGGGCGGCCCAAAGGGTTGTCGAAAGAGGCGCAGCACACAGCTATTATTGCCGAAAAGCTATACCAGGAAGGCGAATTGACTGTGAAGCAAATCTGTAAACAACTCTCAATTTCCAGAGGAACCTTTTACAATTATCTCCGGCATCGAGGAGTAGACTTGAGTTCGCCGCGAAATGCCTGATCATGCCCGCCAACTTTCCCACCGCTGAACAAAAGCGATATTACGGCCGTTACGTAGAAGCCCCCACACCAGACCAACTCGGCCAACATTTTCACCTCACGGAAACGGATTTCTTTCTCATTTACGGCCGTACCAAAGAACACACCCAGTTGGGGATTGCGGTGCAAATCGGAACGGTGCGTTTTCTGGGGTTGTTCTTGCCCGATTCCCAATGGCATACCGTTCCTTTGCCGGTTGTGCAGTATGCGGCCGCCCAACTGGGCATTGCTCCCGACTTATGGCTGGAATATGTGAACGGCCGTCGCGCCACCATCGGCGAACATCAAGCCCTCATTCGGCAGCGATACGGTTACCGGGATTTCACAGACGAATCCGCCTTGTTTTCGACAATCCGCTGGCTATACGCCCGCGCCTGGTTGCACGATGAACCGCCCAGCCGGCTATTTGACCTGCTTGTTCTATGGCTCAAACAGCGCAAAATCCTGCTGCCCGGCATCACCACGCTGGAAGAACTCATCAACCATATCCGCGACCAGGCAGCGCGGCGCGCTTGGGCGCGATTAGATAAACAACTGACAGAAACGCAGCGACAAACATTGCAAACGCTGGTTACGACAGAAAACCGGGAGCAAAGCGCGCTGGATCGGCTGCGGGACGGCCCGACATCGATTAGTTCCGACGCGCTGAAAGTCGCTCTGGAACGCATCAAAGAGCTACGGCAAATGGAAATCGGCAACCTCGATATTAGCTGGCTGGCTCTGGATCGTCTGAAAAAACTGGCCCGCCACGCCGGGTTAAGCAAGGCAGATACGATTAACCGGCTAAAGGAGCCGCGCAAATGGGCGACATTGGCCGCTTTCGTCTATGCCTATGAAACGCGAGCGGTTGACGATGCTCTGGATGTGTTCGACAGCCTGGTGCAAACGCGGCTAACCCGCGTCGGCAACCAGGGGAAGAAAAAACGCCTCCGCACTTTACGCGACCTGGATGCCGCTGCCCGTCACTTAGGTCAAACCGGCACATTGTTGTTGGCGCTCGATCCGACCCAACCCATCATTCTCAACGATGTTTTGTTTCACGTCATCTCGCGTGAACAACTGACTGTATCAGTCTCCCAGGTTGACGCTTTGACCCGACCGCCAGACGACAACTACTATGAGCTTCTACTCAATCATTACAACCAGTTCCGCCGTTTCCTGCCCACATTTTGGTATACCCTGACATTCAAGGGACTGGAGAGCGAGGCTGATTTGCTGGAGGCGATACAGTTCCTGAAAGGATTGGAAGCCAAGAATTTACCGGCTCTGCCCAAAGTGAAAAAGCAGCAGCTTATTGACGAAGCGCCGCAAGGTGTCATCACATCCGCCTGGCAGTCATACGTAATTGACCAAGATGGACACATCCATTTGCATTACTATACCTTTTGCGTGCTGCTGCAACTGCGAGACGCCCTCCGTCGCCGTTCGGTCTTTGTGACCGGCAGCGAACGCTGGGGCGATATTCGAGACAAACTCCTGCCGGACGCAACCTGGCAGAAGGTCAAAACACAGGTTTGCCGTTCATTGGGATTACCAACCTTTCCCGAAACAATGGTGACCTCGTTAGAAAACCAACTGGATACAGCCTACAAACACACAGGCGACAACCTGCCTGAAAATACGAAGGCCAGACTAGAAAAGGTGAAAGACAAGACCCGCTTCATTCTGGAACCATTGGGGGCATTAGCCGATCCGGATTCCTTGATTGCCTTGCGGCGGGCCGTTCATGATTTGCTGCCGCGCGTGAATATCGCCGAGATTATTCAGGAAGTGGCCGCCTGGACGGGTTGTTTGGCTGATTTCATCCATATCAGCGAAGGGCCGATTCGTGCCAGGGACATTTATCGTAGCCTTTGTGCCGTATTGCTGGCTGAAGCGACAAATTTGGGGCTGGCTCCCTTTGTCGATGCCTCCAATCCCGCTTTAACGCGCGGCCGGTTAACCTGGGTGCGCCACAACTACATTCGCACCGAAACTATCGTCAAGGCCAACGCCCGCCTGGTGGCGATGCAAGACACAATTCCCCTCGCCCACGCCTGGGGCGGCGGCGAGGTTGCCGTTGCCGACGGCTTGCGGTTTGTTGTTCCAGTGCGTTCAGCTCATGCCGGAGCCAGCCACCGTTACTTTGGAATGAAACGAGGCATCACCTGGTATCACTGGATGGTGGATCAGCAGATGGATATTCATGGCATCCCCGTTGCCGGCGCTTTGAAAGATGCGCCTTATGTGCTAGATGGCTTGTTGGAACAAGAGACCCATCACCGGCCGAAAGAACTCATCACCGACACTGGCGGCTACAGCGACATCGTGTTTGGTCTTTTTCGACTGTTGGGGTATCGGTTCAGCCCGCGCCTGGCTGATTTGGGCGACGCTCGTTTTTGGCGGCTGGATCGTGATGCCGATTATGGCGTTCTCAACGGTCTGGCGCGACACAAAGTCAAACCTGATTTGTTCATAGATAATTGGAATGACGTTTTGCACGCTACTGGATCGTTGCAGATGGGAACGGTGAAAGCGTCGGAGTTGATAAAGTCGCTGCATCGGGCCGGTCGAACCTCGACATTAGGACAAGCCATCGGCGAAATTGGACGCATCGAGAAAACGCTGTTCTTGTTATCGTGGGTTGACGACGAAACCTATCGTCGCCGCACATTCACCCAGTTAACTCGGATCGAACACCGTCATCGGCTGGCTAATGCTATCCGTTTTGACCGCGAAGGAAAGATGTATCAAAAGTATCGGGAGGGGCAGGAAGACCAGTTGAATGCGCTGGGCCTGGTACTCAACATGGTAGTGTTATGGACAACCCGGTACATGAATGCCGCCCTGGATTACCTGCGGGAAACGGGGTTTGATGTACGCGAAGAAGATTTGGAGCGATTGTCGCCGCTAGTGAGCCATCACATCAATTTCGTGGGCAAGTATCATTTTTCGTTGCCGGAGGAGGTGAAGCGGGGGGAATTACGGCCGTTTTACAATCCTAACGACCCGGCGAACATCATCTAGCGAGTTATGTCAATGCGACCGGAAATTTTCCGACGCATACGACACAGACCCCATGATGAGCTGCATAAGCTCGATGCGGAACACGCCAAAGTTTTCATCAGTTTTGAGTAACAATTGGGTGATCAACAAAACCTGAGTGGCAACTGATTAGACGGAAGGGGAGCAGTGATATTAAATACAGCATATACATTACCTTTATAGAACATCGCCTCGCAATCATTTGGCCACTCTCTCCCACTATGAACAGGGATATTACCACGCCCTTTGATCAGTGACTGTTCCTGATATGCTGTCATAATGAGATGTTCTTTGGAAACGGGAATAAATCTGCCCGTATTGTATTTGTACGTCGGGGAACCAGAGG
>JAGQGA010000750.1 GCA_020432595.1 Anaerolineales bacterium
TAGGTGCCGCGCCGCTCCACAATTCGCGCCGCAAACCGCTTGCTGTCTAACCGTAGCAGCCGATGATAGCACATATTGCGCCCTAGCTCTGGGTCATTAGTGATGACGACGTTGCTGGCGATATAGTGGCCGCCATCCTGCGGCAAATGCAGCAGAATAGGCAACTGGTTGAGGTCTACATTTTCCATGATGACCTCCTGGCAGGGGGCGGTAGCAACAACGGGCGGTGTTTGCGGCTGCGCCATCGCCCGTGCCAAATGGTGCGTAAGGTCGGGAACGGCCACGCCCAAATCCATGCTGAAATAACGGCGGTCAGAGCAAGCCCCGGCGCAGACGCGCCAGCCGGGATGCCCTTTGATGTTGGTGAACAGTACCGGCTTGCCCTCCAAAGCGTGGGCGACGTTGGCGAGTTCAAAGGTGGTGTCAACTTCCTTGTCAATGGTAACAAGGTCGCCGCTGTCGGCGGCTTTTTGAATAAACGTGCGAAAGCTCATTTTGTTTATGGCCCTGTAGGTTTTGCGTACAGCGAGCGCGGTTTGGGAGTTGGGCAAGGATGACTCGCTGGGTTTATGATTGTGTAAACTAACATTTGTAACGGTGCAATTGTAAAATAGGTTTATGGTTACGCAAGGTAAGGAGTAGTTTTGATGGCACAACGACGCATTCTTTGGCTGATTGTTTTATTGATTTTGCCGGCACTGGCGTGTAATGCTTTTGCCGGGACGAACGGTGAACCAACACTAGCACCACCGCCAACGCTGGTAGTTGATTCGCAAACGCCGGGTGAGGCGACGGCAACGGGGAGCGCAGTGGGGGAGATTGCCCCGACGGCGACGTTGCCGGGAACGGCCGTTACTACAGAGGCCGCAGCAACACCCAGTGCTACCCCAAATTCGCCGGTGGTTGAGGTACTGGTGGATTTGAATGTGCGGAATGGCCCTGGTGTGCAATATGACCGGGTGGGGGCTTTGACAAAGAGAAGTTTGGCGGCACTGGTGGGGCGTGACCCGGCCAGCGGCTGGTGGAAGATTCAATGCCCGGTGAATGTGAATTCGCCAGAATGCTGGGTAGCGGGTGGAGCGCAATATACGAGGCCATTTAATGCAGAAGGGGTGCCGGTGGCAGTTGTGCCGCCGACCCCCACGCCGGTTCCGGCCGTTTTGCCCGACGATACCGGGCTTTTTGTGTTTGTGGACAACGGCCGTTTACTCGCCACCCAACTCAACTTTAACCAAACGCCGCTTGTTCCCAGTGAACCCGTGACACTGGAAGAGTCGTCGGATGTGCAGCAGGCGTTGATTGCGCCAAACGGCCGTTCTGTGGTCTATCTGGTGCGCGTGGTGGGCGGCAACGAACTGCGGCTGGTCAACATAGACGGGCGCAACGTGCGCGTGCTGGTACAGTCTGAAACCCTGCCCTTTGTTGGCAACACCACCGAACTGTCCAATTTGGCAAACCAAAACGACCCCAACCAAACGGTGCAAATTCTGACCATGCAGTGGCTTGATGAAAATACGCTGGTATTTAACACAGGTGTTGTCAACGCCGCTGGTTTTTCCCCCGGCTCACAAAGCGATTTGTGGACGGTAACAACCGATGGCACAATGCAGCAGCGGTATTCGGCCGGGCAGGGTGGCCCCATTTTCACCATTTCCCCGCGCAGCCAGGTGCTGTTTAGCCGCACCAACGCCATTTTGCGTGGTAATGTGGACGGCAGCGGGCTGGAAACGGTGCTCACTTTTGACCCAGTGGGCATTTCTGAAGCGTTTTACTATCCGCGCCCGCAGTGGGTGGACGGTGGCAACCGCGCCTATGTTGCCATCTCAGACCCGCTGCTGAGCAACACCGGCGAAGTGCCGCAGCCCAGTGCCACCTTGTACCAAATTCCTGGCAGCGGCAAGGCGGAGAAAATGGGCAGCTTGCTGAGCAACGTTGTGGCTGATCTGCCGCGCTGGTCGGCCGACGGCAACCGCATGGCGTTTGTGGCGTTACCGGAGGGTTCGGCACAGCCGGAGCTGATGATTGCCGCTGCTGTAGGTCAAAACGGAACACCTTATGTCAACGAAGGGCATCCCCACTTTTGGGGCTGGAACGGCAACAACGAGCAGTTTCTGTTTGGTACCGGCCGATATTATGCCATTGGCAAAGTAGGGGAATCATCAACCCGCTTTGCGCTGGCCGATGGCGAGGTGGTGATGCAGGCGACGTGGATGACGCGAGAATGGTTTTTAACGGCCGTTGATTCCGCCAGCAGCAATGCGCTTATCTACCGGCTGCATAATCGAGATGGGGGAAGTGATGTGGTGGCAAGGGCAAACGGCCGTTTACCCATCTACGACCTCTGGCTCCCGTAGGGCTTACTCCGCGCTACAGCGATAATAAAATTGCTCCAGGCTGGCGGCGATGCGACGGCCGTTAAATTGCGTCTCGGCCAGAAAACGGCCGTTTTCCCCCAGCCCGTGCCCCAATTCAGGATTCGCCAGCAGATACAGCGTTTGCGCCGCAAACTCAGCCGCTTCATCCCGCGCTACCAGCCCGATGGGATGCTCCCCGGTAAACAGCGGGCGCAAATCGCCAACGGCGGTGCTGACGACGGGACGGCCGCTTACCATGTAGTCACTCAGCTTCATCGGCCAGCGACCGCGATTGG
>JAGQGA010000751.1 GCA_020432595.1 Anaerolineales bacterium
GAAAGCGGGAATCCATGTTCAGGTTAAAGATGGATACCCGCCTACGCGGGTATGACACATGGATAGATGCATCTAATTTTGGCACAGAAACCGTCTCGCGGCATAATCGGGGCATGTTTGAGCAATTTTTTCGCTGGTATCTTGCCCTCGGCGCGTCGGATTTAACGGCCGTTCTCCTCTCCCGTCTCAGCGGCATCCTCCTCACCATCCTCCTCAGCATCCTCGCCTACTGGCTCAGCCGCCGCGTCATCCTGCGCGTGCTGGCCTACAGTGCCAAACACACCCACACCGAATGGGACGACATCCTCCTCCGCAGCGACATCTTCATCCGCCTTTCCTATCTTGCCCCCGCCGCCATCGTCTACTACATGGCACCCTTTGTCACCGAAGGCTACCCCTGGCTTACCGACATTATTGATACTGTCGTTTTGCTTTACACCACCCTCGTGGGTGCTGGGCTAATGTTGGCCCTGCTTGATGGCTTCATGGTCATCTACACCACTTTTGAACGGTCGCGCCAAATGCCGCTCCGTAGCACCATCCAGGTATTAAAGCTGGTCACGGTCTTCGTGGCCGCCCTCATCCTCCTTTCCATCATCTTCAACCAGTCGGCAGCGGTCTTGCTCAGTGGGTTGGGGGCATTTACGGCCGTTCTTCTCCTCGTTTTCCGCGACCCCATCCTTGGGTTTGCCGCCGGTATCCAGCTCACCGCCAACAAAATGGTCGCCCTCGGCGACTACATCGAAATGCCCAAATTTGATGCCGCCGGGCAAGTCCTCGACATCGCTCTCACCACCATCAAAGTTCGCAACGACGACCAATCCATCACCACCATTCCCACCTACGCCCTCATCAGTGAATCGTTCAAAAATTGGCGCGGCCGCGACGAGGTGGGGGTGCGCCGCATCCAACGCGCCATCAACCTTGACATGAACACCGTCACCTGGTGTGACGCGGCCATGTTAGACAGATTTGCCACCATTCAGCACCTTAGCGACTATGTGGCGCAAAAACGGGACGAGGTTGCCGCCTACAACCATGAGCATGGGTTTGACGACAGCTTGAGCAAAATAAACGGCCGTTGGCTTACCAACCTCGGCACCTTCCGCGCCTACGTCGTCGCCTACCTGCGCAACCATCCCCGCATTGACCAACGCCGCACCCTCATCGTGCGCCAGCTTCCCCCCGAAGCCAACGGGCTGCCGCTGGAAATCTACGCCTTTTGCACCGAACTCAACTGGGAAAAATTTGAAAATATCCAATCCGACATCTTCGATCACCTCCTCGCCGCCATCCCCGAATTTGGCCTGCGCGTTTACCAAAGCCCGGCCGGGGCGGATGTGCGGGGGGAATAGAGATTGGGAGATTGGAGATTGGAGATTAATAAAGGTTTACAATCGCCAATCGCCAATAACTTACGTCTATGGATTTACACCAAACCTGCCACCTCGCCCAAGCCATCGCCCGTGAAGCGGGGTCGCTGCTGCGTGATGGGCTGGCGCAGCCGAAGCAAATTAGAACGAAAAGCACGGCCATTGACTGGGTAACGCAGTATGATGAGGCGTCGGAGCGGTTGATTAAAACGCGGCTGGCGGCGGCGTTCCCCGACCACGGCTTTGTGGGTGAGGAAACGGGGGCAACCAACGGCGACAGCCCGTTTGTCTGGTACATTGACCCGCTGGATGGGACGATGAATTATGCCCACGGGCTGCCGTTTTTTTCGGTGTCGCTGGCGTTGGCCCACAACGGCCGTTCTTTGCTTGGCGTGGTCTACAGCCCCATGCTGGATGAATGTTTTTACGCCCTGGCTGGAGAAGGGGCGTGGGTAATGCAGGGTGGGGGGGAGAAACGGCCGTTAATCCCCAGCCCCACCACCGACCTGCAAGCCAGCCTGCTTTGCACCGGCTACCCCCACAACCGCCGACTCACCGGCATCACCAATTTGCCCCAAACCGCCGCCTTTCTCCACGCCGCCCAGGGCATCCGCCGCCTCGGTTCCGCCGCCCTCGAACTCGCCTACGTCGCCGCCGGCCGACTCGACGGCTTTTGGGAACTGCGCCTCAGCAGTTGGGACTACGCCGCCGGGGTGCTGCTGGTGCAGGAAGCGGGTGGCTGCGTCACCCAAACCAACGGCACGCCTTATGCTCTCGCCGGGGAACTCCCCCTTGTTGCCAGCAATGGGCATATTCATCAGCAAATGTTGGCTGTTCTGGCTGGAGCAAACTCGTAAATGGAGATTGGAGATTGATGAAGGTTTGCAATCTCCAATCTCCAATCTCTTCTTCAATGCACACCCTCTCCCCCCTCCGCCAAACCCTCCTCACCGGCCTTAGCCGCTTCTATTTCTACACCTACTGGAGTACGCTACGCCAGGTTTTGGGGATGCCACTTAGCCGTTGGGTAAAAGGGGCTCCGCTGCTGTTAACGGCCGTTTTCTTCATACGCAACTGGCCCCTCCCCTTGCTCATCCTGCTGGCCGTCCTGTCGCTGCTCATCCAGCTTGTCTATCGCCACGCCAAACGGCGCAGCTACAAAAGCTTTGTTGCCGACCCCGCCCCGCCGCCTGCCCCCGTGCCGCCACTGCCCGCCAACCAGCGGGTCAAGCTGTGGGCTACCGGCACCTTTAGCCTCAATGACCGCGAAGCA
>JAGQGA010000752.1 GCA_020432595.1 Anaerolineales bacterium
CCGCAGATTGACTTTCTAGTGCGGTGAGCCGTTGGTCTAGCTCGGTTAACTGGCGGTTAAGCTGGGTCAGCAGGGCAGTGATTTCGGCCAAATCGTGGCTGTGCTGGGTTTGCTGGCGGTCTTGGGCAATTAAACGGCCGTTTTGCTCGCCAAACCGTTCCGCCACCAGCCGGTTAAACTGGTTTTGCTGCGCCAGCAGGGGACGCACATACCATTTGGTGGCAATGCTGTTCCAACCGCTGCGAAACCGGGCAAGTAGGGAGCCGATCAGGGGGGTGGTTGAGGTAAACGGCCGTTCCACCACCTCCGCCTCCGCCACCATCCAATCTTGTTCAACCTGTTCCCGCTTTTTACTCATAACCATTCACTCTACCGCCCAAGCTTACCATATTAACCGCTTTCGGAGAAAGGCAGTTTTAATCGCCGAGGGCACAAAGAAAAAACTCTGCGCTTTTTGCGCCCTCTGCGGTGAATTCTTAATCAGACCACGCCATCCTGGCGCAACTGAGCAATGTCGGCTTCCGATTTGCCCAGCAGGGTGCGGAGAATTTCGTCAGTGTGCTGGCCGAGCAGGGGCGGCGGGGCAAACGTTTCTTCGTGGGTGCGGGAAAGCTTGATGGGGTTGCCGGGAATTTTGAAGGTGCCGCCGGCCGGATGTTCCACCTCGACGACCATATTCCGCTCCAGCACCTGCTCATCGGTTAACGCTTCGGCCAGGTTATTGACGGGGGCGCAGGGGACACGAACGGCCGTTAATCGCTCCAGCCAATAATCGCGCCGGTTGGTTTGGAAGAGGGTGGCTAAACGGCCGTTGATTTCCGCCCGATTTTGCAGCCGTCCCGCCCGGCTCCGATTCTCCTCCGAGTCCAGCTCCGGCACACCCACCACCGACATCAGTGCCGCCCACGACTCATCGGCAATAATCGTCAAAATCAGATAGCCATCCTGCGTTGGGTACGCATTGTACGGCACATGGTTTAGATGCTCATTGCCCACCATCGGCGGCAGCGTACCCGATAAAAGCTGCATCGTCGCCATATAGGTCAGCATACTAATTTGCCCGTCCAGCATCGAAATATCCACGTGTTGCCCCAGCCCCGTTTGCTGCCGCGCCAGCAGTGCCGCCAAAATGCCAATCACCCCCATCAACCCGCCGCCCAAATCCCCCACCAGCAGCCCAGCGCGAGTGGGCGGACCCCCAGGCTGCCCCGTCACGCTCATGCCGCCGCTCATTGCCTGCGCCACCATGTCAAACGCCGGACGATCCCGCTTGGGGCCGCTTTCGCCAAAACCAGTGATGGTGCAGGTGACAATGCGCGGATTGACAGCGGCCAAATGGTCATAATCGAGCTGGAGCCGTGTCATCACCCCGGCGCTAAAGTTGTTGAGCACAATGTCGGCGTGGCGCACGAGATCATAGAAGATTTGTCGGCCGGCTTCCTGCTTCAAATCCAGCGTCATGCTTTTTTTATTGCGGTTGAGGGTGAGAAAATAGGCACCCATCCCCTGGTGGCTGTGTTGTGGGTCATTAGCCAAAAGCTGCCGCGTCGCTTCCCCCCGTCCCGGCGGCTCAATTTTAATCGTCTCCACCCCCAAATCAGCCAGCATCATCCCGGCATAGGGGCCGCTGACGATGTGGGTCAAATCAAGCATCCGGTATCCGCTGAGTGCTTTCATAGGTAATAGGTCACTGGTTGTGCAAACGAAAGGGAGTTGAAGGTGGGCGCGCGGGGACTCGAACCCAGGACCTCACGGATGTGAACCGTGCGCTCTAACCAGCTGAGCTACGCGCCCAAGGTTGCCAGCATTATAACAAGCATGGTGTTGGCTGGCAACGGGATTTTACAGGTTTTTTGCTGCTGCCAGGGCCACGGCAATGGTGGCGGCAATACGGCCGTTATTTTGCAAAAGGGCGGTGTTGGCCTGCAAACTACGGCCGCTTGTCAATTCCACTACGCGGCGCAGCAGCCACGGGGTTGCCGCCGGGCCGTGAATGCCATGTTCATCTGCTTCACGGGTTGCCTGGGCAATGGCCGCTTCCGCTTCGTCCTCGTCCATGGCCGCTTCAGCTGGGGCGGGAGCGGTGATGAGCGTGCCGCTTTGCAGCCCGAGTTCCCGACGGGCGATGATAAGGGCGGCGGCTTCGGCGGGGGTGTCGAGCCGGGCATCTACGGCAAGGCCGCTGCTGCGGGAGAAAAAGGCAGGGAGTTCGTCCGTTTGGTAGCCGATGACGGCCACGCCATTGGTTTCCAGCACTTCGCGGGTGGCGGGCAGGTCCAAAATGGATTTGGCACCACTGCTGACGACAGTAACAGGGGTACGCCCCAGTTCGGACAAATCGGCACTGACATCAAAGGGGTGGCCGCGATGCACACCGCCAATGCCGCCGGTGGCAAACAGTTCGATGCCCGCCAAATGGGCTACAATCATGGTTCCGGCTACAGTCGTTGCCCCATCTTCGCCTCTGGCTAACACCAGCGGCAGGTCGCGGCGGCTGCATTTGCGGACATAGGCGTTGGCATCGGGGCGGGTGGCAAGGTATTCAAGCTGGTCGCGGTTGAGGCCGACGTGGAGTTGGCCTTGGATGATGGCGATGGTGGCGGGGATGGCTCCGCCGGAAC
>JAGQGA010000753.1 GCA_020432595.1 Anaerolineales bacterium
GCGGTCTTCGTTGAGGAATTCGCCGTGGTACAGGGCTTCAGCAGCGTGGTAGGCAGAAACGGCCGTTTGCCAATCCTCCACCTGCCGCGCCCTGTCCCCTTGAGCCACCTGCGCCATAAACGCCTCCATATCCAGCCAAATCACCATCTCTGGGTTCAGCCGATAGGCATTGTCCTGAAAGACAATGTGGGAAAAGTCGCCATAGCCATCGCGCAGCGCCTTTCGCAGCCCGTAAATGGCGACGTTAAGATTGTTGCGGGCGGCATCGGCGGTTGAATCAGGCCAGAAGGTATCCATGAGTACCTCTTTGGCAACGGGGCGATGGCGATGAAGCAGCAAATATTTGAGGATGTTTTTGCCTTTGCCGCTGGGCCAGTCCAGCACGGGCTGGTCATCCTGGTACAAGCGAAATTCGCCAAGCATGTAGACGACAAGGGTGGGGCGATGGGGGTGGGGTTTTGGGTTGGGCTGGGGGATGGCAGGAGGGAAAACGGCCGTTTCTTCTTTTGTGTCAACGGAACGCGGACGAACATGGATGGACGTGGATAACTCTGTGGTGTTACGGCTCGCTCCTTCGACCATTTGCAACAGCGTCACCAACTGCTGCGCCTGTAGCTGCTGCTGCTGTTCCAACTGCGCCAACGCCTGCCGCTGGGCCGTAATCATTTGTTCGTTGTGTTGGCACACATGGCACATCTGCACGGCCACAGACAACAGCGGTGCAACGGCCGTTTTTAAGCTACCATCTAATTGCTGAAGTGAGGTGATAAGTTGACTGTATTGTCCACTGGCAACTAAATTGGCGACAGACACACTCAGGTTGGCTGAGCCTGACGCACCCAACATCAGGCCGGTTTCACCCTTCACAGCATACTCCTACCAATAAACCAATACGACAAGGCAAAAAGACAGACCGCTTTGCCCCTATCTACAAGACGACAAAATAGCAGCAAAAATTTCCCAAATGGGGGAGCAGCATATTTTGTGGTACGGCTAAATTGAGATGGAGAGAGAGTAGCAAACGGCCGTTAATTGGCCGCTAACTCGCCACAGACAGAAAAACTAGCTTAATGGGGCGGCACAGTGTTGGCGCGGTGCGTGTTGTGTGAAAAAGCTCAGTGAAGACGCACCACGCACCCAATGCATCAACCCTATGAAACCCACAAGAGTTCTTTGCTTGTATCTATAGCACAAAACCCGGCACGTTTTCCAGTCTAAAGATACGCCTTTGGGGAGATCAAGCTGCTAACATCAGTACCGCAACCTTCTAAAATCATGACCCCTTGCGAATGATGGGTAGGTAGGTGGCGGTTTGGGCGGGAACGGCCGTTCCCAGCGCCGAAGAGTTGCCGTTGGGGTCGGTGGCAATGGCGGTGATCATGGGGGCTGGCCAGGGGTTGGGGTTGGTGAAGCGAAAACGGCCGTTTTCGTCTGCCACCGTTTGCCCCACAAAAAACCGCGCCTGGTCGGCCATGTCGGCATAAATCTCAACGGTGGCATCGGGAACGGCCGTTCCCACCACCACCTGCCGGATCGCGCTTGTTAGCACCGGCGGCGCAATGTCGTCGTTGGCATCACTCGTCGTTGCAATGCCCGCCACCCCATTGCCGTAAATGCTGCTCGCCAACCAACTGTTGCGCCGTGTTTCCACCCCATTGGCACGAATCCCGTGTTCGCCATTGCCATACACCTTGTTGGCAAGCAGTTGGTTATTCTCCGCACCATCGGTCAGATAAAACCCATGACGGCCGTTGTTATAGCTCTCATTGCTGGTAATTGTCGTATTGACCGCCGAGCGTAAATCAAAGCCGTCTATCTTGTTTTCCCCCACAATGTTATCAGCCAGCATATTGCCCGCCACTTGCTGCACTGCCGCTTCCCGTTCTGGCAAAAAGGCAACCCCGGCACGGTCATTCCGCAGCACCAAATTACCCCGCACCTCGTTGCCGTCCGATTTGATATAAATGCCGTTGTTGCCGTTGTTGCCCACGGCGTTGCCAATGATTTGGTTATGAACGGCCGTTCCGCGCAGGTAAATGCCATTGATGGCGTTGGTGTAAACGGCGTTGTCCACCAGCAAATTGCCCTGGCTGGCTTCATCCAGCACAATCCCCTGCAAATTGTTGTGGAAGTTGTTGTGGCGAATCGTGTTGTCGTGCGAGCCGCGCACCCGCAGCCCATACCCCTCGTTGTCCCGCGCCTCGTTGTCCTCCAGCAAGTTGTTGACGCTGGGGGCTTGCGCCACGTCGCTGCTGGGCGAACCGGGGTCAAGCATAAAACCGTGGGCCAAATTGTCGCCGGGGTCGCTGTTTTCATAAGACACGTTGCGGCGAAAGACAAAGTTGAAGCAGCCGCGTGAAATGATAAAGCCGTGGCTGCCGTTGTGATAGGCAAAGTTGTCTTCCACCACCACGTCATGGGTGTAATCGTGGGGGTCAAAGCCGTAGCGGACGTTGTCGCGGATGGTGTTGCCGCGAAAGGTCATGTGGCTGGCTTGGTGGGTATAAATGCCGTAGTAGTTGTGGTGGAAGGTGCTGCCCACCACATCGCCGGTGACGCGGCTACGCAGCACGTCGGGCTGGGCAGGGTCGTTGACATCGCGCCAGGAAACGCCATAGCT
>JAGQGA010000754.1 GCA_020432595.1 Anaerolineales bacterium
TTATCAGCTACAACCTGCGCTCCATCCTCTGCGTTCCCCTCAAACTCAAAGAAAGCTCCATTGGCGTGATTTATGCCGACAACCGCGTGGCATCTGGGCTATTTAGCGACACCGACCGCGACCTGCTGGCTGCATTTGCCAACCAGGCAGCTGTTGCCATTGAAAACGCTCGTCTTTTTCGCCAAATTCGTAACCATTTGTCTGAAATTACCGAGATGAAAACGTTGATGGACAACGTTTTTGAGTCCATTGCCAGCGGGGTCATCACCATTGACGATGCTGACCGCATTGCCCTTTACAACCGCGCCGCCGAGCAAATCTTGGGGGTTCCAGCTAGTTCGGTGGTGCATCAAGTTTACGCTCAGGCACTCACCGCGCTTAGCTTGCCGGTTGAAAGCGTCATTCATGACGTAAAGCGCAACGGTGGCATTCACAATTTGGAGATGGATGTGGCCGTGCAGCAGCGTCCCAGTGCCACTACGCTCAACATGACGTTCTCGCCGCTACTCAACACCAGCCAGGAATCTACGCTGGGTGTGGCGATGGTACTGGACGATATTTCCGAGAAAAAGCGTCTGGAAAGCGTGCGTCGCTATTTGCCCCCGGCCTTGGTGGACAAGGTACGCGACATTGATGCCGCTCAGCAGCCGCAGCGCCGCACCATCACCGTTTTGTTTGCCGATATTCGTGGCTTTAGCACCTACAGCGAACATTTTGATCCGCGCCAGTTGATTCAGGTGCTAAACGGGTATTTTACCGAGGCGGTGCAGGCGATTACCTTTTATCAGGGTTTGACCGATAAGTTTACTGGGGACGCGGTGATGGCGCTGTTTAACACGCCGCTGAACCCGCAGACAGATCATGTGGAGCGGGCGGTACGGACAGCAGTGATGATGGGGGCAAATCTGATGGCGCATCGGCAGCGGCTGCCGGCCGCCGAGCAGCTTCATTTTGGGGTGGGGATTCACACGGGGGAAGCCGTTGTGGGGAATGTGGGGAGCGATTTGCGGAAAGATTATTCGGCGATTGGTGATGCAGTGAACCTGGCGAAGCGGCTGCAAGAAACGGCCCAGCCAGACCAAATTATCATTAGCCAGGATGTTTATACGCATGTATCTGAGTTTGTAAACGTGCGGGCGCTTCCGCTTGTACAGGTAAAGGGTCGTCAGGCATTTGAACAAACGTTTGAACTGCTTGGCGCAAAATAGGTTCCCAATTTTTATATGGAGGCTATCAAATGTATCGTTTTAAGCAGCGCCGTTTGGGGGTAGCAACGGCCGTTTTTGCCTTGCTTGCCACCCTTATTTCTCTCACCTTGGCCGCGCCAGCCAGTTGGCAACAATCTCCCCAAACCCTTATCAACCAACTTAGCCAGAGCAGCGGTGGGCAGTTGCGCGTTTCTTATCACCGGGAAACGGGGCGAGTGCGCTTTTTGGGTACAACCCCCGACCATGCCATTGCCCAAGCGTTTCCTAATGCGACCGAGGTTTCGCCCGAAATGGCGGCTCGTACCTTTTTGCAAAGCTATGGCTCGCTGTTTGGGCTGCAAAATGCCCAGGAAGAACTGGTGGTGATGAAGGGGCAGACGGTGGAAAACGGCCGTTCTTTCACCCGTTTCCAGCAAGTTTATCAAGGCATTCCTGTCATTGGGGCGGAGCTGATTGTGCAGACGGATGCCCAACACGGGGTTTTATCGGTTAATGGCGAAATTTTGCCCGCGTTAGAATTAGAGACGGCATCAGCGATTGGGGAGGGGGATGCGGTGGAAACGGCCGTTGCTAAAGTCAGCAAAGATTACGAAGTTGACCCCAACAGCCTCACCACCAGCCAGCCCGAACTATGGATATACGACCCCGCCATTCTCGGCGGCCCCGGGATTCCCCTCAGCCGTCTTGTCTGGCGTATGGATGTTACCAGCCTAACCCTGGATCCCATCCGTGAACTCATGCTCATTGATGCCCAAACGGGAGCCATTGCCCTCAACTTCAACCAAATCCCCCACGCCCGCAACCGCATCCACTACGACAACAACAATAATCCCTCTTTGGGGTTGCCCGGCAATGGTCCTGTGCGGACCGAAGGGCAAGGGCCAACCGGCATTACCGATGTAGACCGCGCCTACGACTACGCCGGTCATACCTACAACTTCTTTGCCAACGAACACGGCCGCGACAGCTTGGATGGCAACGGCATGACGCTTATCTCCACGACCCGCTACTGCCCCAGCGCTGCCAGTTGTCCCTATGCCAACGCTTTTTGGAACGGCCAGCAAATGGTTTATGGCAACGGCTTTTCCGCCGCCGATGATGTGGTCGCTCACGAACTCACCCACGGCTTTACCGAGTTCACCTCAAACCTGTTCTACTGGTTCCAATCAGGAGCTATCAACGAATCCTTATCGGACACATGGGGTGAATTTGTAGACCAAACTAACGGCGCGGGTACCGATAATAACAGCGTGCGCTGGAAAATGGGTGAAGATGTCCCTGGCTTTGGTGCCATCCGCGACATGAAAAACCCGCCTGCGTTTAACGACCCCGACCGTATGCGCTCGCCCATCTACGTTTGTGAGCAAACGCAGCTAAATG
>JAGQGA010000755.1 GCA_020432595.1 Anaerolineales bacterium
GGCCGGCCGGAAGCTGCCTTATGCTGTGTTTCGTCAAAGCCATCCAACAATTCCCCCATCGAATGTTTCACACGGGGCAGCACCGGATCCTGCTTTTGCGCCAGCAGTTGCTTTACCACCCGCACCAGCACATCATAAATATTTTCGGCTTCATCTTCCCGCTTCTCTTCCACATCATCCAAAATCTGGTGGTAAAAAATAAAATCGTCTACCGCCTGCTGTAAATAGGGCGACGTGGTGCCCTTCACCCCCAATGCCACCACCTGCTTGCCATACCGCCGCAGCGCGTTGGCTAAGGGGATAAAATCCTTATCCCCCGTCAAGATAACAAAAACAGTCACATGGGGGCGGGTATGAACCAGTTCAATGGCCTCGATGGCAAGATGGATGTCTACCGCATTTTTGCGTGTTACCGTCTCCTGGTTGTTATAAAAATAAGACGGCACATAAACGGGGTCAAAGCCGCTGGCTTGCAGCGGCGGGATCACGGGCGTGTGGCGGCTCCAGTTAGCGTAGGCTCGCGCCACCACCACCCGACCATACTCCTGGCACTTGTCCATCAGTGCCTCAAAGTTTGGATTCTCATTAAATTCTTGACGCAGCGAATAAGCTATGTTTTCAAAATCAAAGAAGACCGCCACATCCACACGATTCTCTACAATCATGAAGGCTCTCCTACTGTAAATAATTTACCGATACGCTGTCCTAAGAATAGATGTCGGGAGCATAAAACAACCTCCCTTAATCTCGCAAAAATAGTGGGCATTCACCATGAAGCCTCCCTTGCAATCGCCTGAACAGCACGATGACTACAAGCAGTCTTCAGTTCACAGTATAATTGATTTTATCACTTTATGCAGGTAGTTTGACAAGATGAAACAAGACGAAAACACAACCATAACCACCCTTCCTGAACATGGCCTTTGCTTTGTTTGCGGGCAGCAAAACCCAAACGGCATGGGCATCACTTGGTACACGCGCCCAGATGACCAACATGGGCTTGTTTTGTTTAGCGATTTTGCCTTTACGCTAACGCAGCAAGGTCCCCCCGGCCATGCCCACGGCGGTGCCAGTGCCGCCGTGTTGGATGAAGCGATGGGTGCTGTTTGCTGGCAAACGGGTTTGCAAGTGCTGCTGGCGAATCTTAATTTGGACTATCATTTACCGGTACCGCTTGGCACCACCATGCGGCTGGAAGCGTGGGTGGATCGGGTTGCCGGCCGAAAAGCATTTGCCAAAAGCCATTTACTGCTGCCCACGGGAGAAACGGCCGTTTCCGGCACCGGTCTCTACATCCACAGCCCCGCGCTGTTTGATGGGAGTCGCTTTAGCGTCCTTCACGGGAAGCAACCGAAAGAATGAGAGCAAGTAACAGGTAACAAGCGACAAGTCGTACTATAAACAAAAAAGACCTCTGAGGTTTCAGAAACCTTAGAGGTCTTTCCATTTAGAAGTTTAACTTCTCTAAAGAAGTTGAGCTTCTTGGGTTATTAATTCTGAACGTTGATGAAGACTAGGACGGCGCTTGCCAGTTCACCACGCCCATCTTTCGCCATTGTCTGGAAGTAGAGCGTATTACGGCCGTTGGGCAGCTTGGTGGTGTCAACCGTGTAGGTGTGGGAGCCACAGCCGGTGTGTTCATCGGGTGCCGGTGGCGTAGAGCCGCTGGCGTGCCACTGATGGAACATCGGGTTGATAAACATCTGGCCTTCGGTACAGTTACTGCCGTCGTGCTTGACGTTCAGCTTGAAGTTGCCAGAAACGGTAGGCATGGATTCGCCGGGTTTCACGTATTCCATATAGTCGTAGAGGTAAACTCGAACGTAGCCAAAACCATCATACCAGTGGCGGCCAATGATCCAGGGGCCGCTGCGGTAGTTGCCGCCGCTGCTGCCGCGTACCTGGAAGTTAATCACCGAGTACTGCCGGGTGCCCAGATCGCCGTTGCGGATGTCGGTTGCTAGACGGAGTTCGTCCATACCGCTGCGGGCTTTCAAATCGTATTCATTCCAATAAGTACACTCCTTAAATTCACCAACGCTATTTTGGCAATGCTGACCAATGTCGTTCACCTGCACGGTGTTGCCTTCCCACTGGGCGCGATGCCAGTTGACTTCACCGGGGGTGTTGAATGCCAGGGCGCGGGCGGAGATGTTAAAGTTGTCCACGATAGGGCCGTCTTGGCCGCCCTTACCGCGGGCTGCAGGCACACAGGCGGCGCTGTGGCTGTGGCGGGGGGCCGATTCGCCGTTTTCTTGCCACCAGGCGTGGCTTTCGGCGCAAACACCACCGTTCTTCCCGTTGGGGAACTCACCATAATCGGCCGTTACGCTTGGCGGATCGGGTTCGCTAGTTGGGTCAGGTTCCGGGGTGTTGGTTGGGTCAGGTTCGCTGGTCGGGTCGGGTTCTGGTGTGTTAGTCGGGTCAGGTTCGCCACCGTCGCTGGCGACACAGACAACGCTTAGCCCAGTGCTGGATTCCGGCACGATTTCCAGATTTTTGCCGTCACAGTTAACGGTGAGAACGTCACCCCCGGCCAGATTTTGGTTAAAGTTTTGTTTTATGTTTTAAAAAAAAAAAAAAAAGG
>JAGQGA010000756.1 GCA_020432595.1 Anaerolineales bacterium
GTTACACAAAGAAAGCCGTTAGCCTCCCTGCTTTTTGTGCAATTTGTCCGCTAATTGCACAAAACTTACGTTAGCAGAAGACAAAAGCCTCTTTAAGGCCAATGGGCCGGTCTGGTATCAGTCCGACCGTCAAGAAAGACGAATACCACCGAAGTTGCGCCACTTAGATACCGATGCCACTTGGGGCAAAAGCGGCTATCAAGGTTGGGTTTATGGCTATGGCATTCATATCACTTGTACTGAATCAGCTTTTCCGAAGATGGTTCAGACAGAGACCGCTGCCGTAGCTGATAGTGATGTCCTTGACCAAAAGGCTGACTTTATCCTCAAGCAACTCCACCCAGCTACTTTGCAAGCTGATGACCGTTACACCAAAGCCTTGCGGATTCGTCGTTGGATTAGCCGAGGTGTCTTGCTTGTCACACCCGCCTTGCGCTGGCTCAACGGCCGTTACGCCCACGCTTATCATCAACTACTGGTTCAACCTGATATTCAACAACGCTTTAGAAAGCGAAAAACGAGTGTTGGACCCTTTTTCGACCTGGTTGCCAAAGTGATTGGTACGACCTCCCGACAAAAGGAATTGCCGATACAGAAACTTGTCAATGTTCACATGGTCATGGCTTTATACTCAAAATTAAATGGAACCAATAGTTTCTGGTAAACTAACAGGAAACGCAACAAAGTGAGAAGAGCCGCATGTTAAGACCAGATTGTGCAAAATGGAATCAGACCCTATCAGACCTGCAGAAATTAGCAGTGACCGCTGAACACCCCAGAAGCCGCGAACGATTCCAGGCATTGTACGAAATAGGCAGTCAACATACGAACGCCACGCAATGGGCGCGTGCCATTGGGCGGGATGACCAGACGGTCATGGGTTGGGTACATCGCTACAATGCCGAAGGACCAACAGGCATCCTCTACGAGCATAGTGGGGGTCGCTCCCCCTTTTTACCTCGGAGCAGGAAGCAGAAATAACCGAGTGCGTCAGAACCACATCTCCCGCTGAGGTCGCCTTGCCGGGACATCGTTGGACATTAAAGAAGGTCATCAAGCTGGTCGAGCAACAAACCGGCAGTAAAATCAGCCGGAGTAAGGCTCGAACCATGTTGCAACAAGCAGGCCTCAGTTGGAAAAAGTGCAAAAAACTGCTTGCCAAGGCCAACCCAGAGCGAAGAGCGGCGTATGCGGCGCAGTTGGCGGATTTGTTCGTTGCCATGTGTGCGGATAAAGCTCGTATCATCTACATTGACGAGGTTCATCTCCATCAGGATATGGGTTTAGGTTACAGTTGGTCAACCAAGGGGCAAGCCGATTGGGTGCCCAGCCAATCCCCTGGACTCTCGGCCAAGCTCAATTGGTATGGTGCCTACGATTTCACCCAAGGTCAGTGCTTTCTTTGGCAAAACGGTCGCTGCAACAGCGATAACACGGTCGCGTTCTTGCAAGCATTATCCGAGTGGCTTGGCGAAAGCAAGCAAACCGTTTATATCATCATGGATGGCGCACCGTGGCATCGTTCCCACTTGGTTGCCACAACTGCTGACGAACTTGGGGTTGAATTGATTCGCTTGCCGGCCTACAGTCCAGACCTCAACCCGATTGAAGGGCTTTGGAAGTGGATGCGGGAAGAGGTTACGCAGCGGTATTGTCATCCTTCTCTTTCGGCCTTAGCTGATGCCTGCCATGCTTTTATTGAGCGCATTAACCTTGACCCGAATCGGCTGATTCAGCGTCTTTGGCCTAAATTTGACCTCGACCCTGATTATGAAAAACTATTGGTTTCAAATTGATTTGAGTATAGTTTACCGAAGGGATACAGGAGAGAGTAAGGAGTTTGGGGGAGCAAATAAATGTAATCTAGCGAGTTGAGGAACTATTTTTGCTTCTTAAAAGAGCGGGCAACGGGAATCGAACCCGTACTAAATGCTTGGGAAGCATTTGTGATACCTTTTCACCATGCCCGCATTTAATAGGCGGATTATACCAATTGGATAAAGGGTGTCAAGCTGTATACACTACGCTTTGCAATAGCAAGCGTGAACAGTTGGGATCTGCTGGAACTACCAACTGTTCGCTGTTTTTAATAGATAGGTAGTCCTGGTTCCACGTCTTGTGCCCAGCGGTTAATGCCACCATCAAGGTTGTGGAGCTTGGTAAAACCATGTTTTTGCAATTCTAGAATCACGTCCGTGCTGCGGGCACCGCTGCGGCACTGCACCACCATTTCGCGGGCGGTGTCAAGTTCGTTCATCCGGTTTAGCACCTCACCTTTTGGGATTAGCACTGCCCCCAGGTGCGCCAGGTTGGAAATATCCCACTCATGTGGCTCACGCACATCGAGAATAAACAGGTCGTCGCCTTTGTCCAAGCGTGCCTTAAGCTGTTGCGGCGTGATTTGCGAAACGTGGCCGTTACCGTTCAGGTCAGCAGCCGAAAATTCGCTGTGATCATGGGCGGGCATCCCGCAAAACTGCTCATAATCAATCAGTTCGGTGAGGGTAGGATGTTCGCTGCAAATGGGGCAGTTGGGGTTTTTCCGCAGCCGCACCTCATCAAAGCTCATGTTCAGGGCATCATA
>JAGQGA010000757.1 GCA_020432595.1 Anaerolineales bacterium
GGATCGGGCGGCGCGGCTGCCCATTGCGCGGCAGGGGGCACTGATGGCCGATGCCCATGTGGGGTATGGGCTGCCGATTGGCGGGGTGTTGGCAACGGAGGGGGCAGTGATTCCCTATGCCGTCGGGGTGGATATTGCCTGCCGGATGAAGCTGTCGGTTTGTGATGTGTCGCCCCATTTGCTGGCGCAAAAGCGGAAGCGATTTGAGGCGGTGTTGCTGGAGCAGACGCGCTTTGGCATGGGGGCGGATTGGGCGAAGAGCGAACGGCCGTTACACCCCGTTTTGGATGCGCCAGAATGGGAAGCGTTGCCGCTGCTGCGCCAGCTAAAAGACAAGGCCTGGACACAGCTTGGTACGTCGGGCGGGGGCAATCATTTTGTGGAATGGGGCATTTTGACCGTTGACAACCTGATTGAAGATTTGGCACTGCAACCGGGCAAATATTTAGCCCTGCTCTCCCATTCCGGCTCGCGGGGGCTGGGGGCGACCATTGCCCAAGAGTACACAACAATTGCGCGGCAGCGTCATGCGCGGCTGGACAAGAAGTACCAAGAGCTGGCGTGGCTCGGGCTGGATGGAGAAGCGGGGCAGGCATACTGGCTGGCGATGAATTTGGCGGGGCGGTATGCGTCGGCCAACCATGCGGTGATTCATGAGCGAGTGCTGGCGGCGGCGGGATTAACGGCCGTTGCCACGGTCGAAAACCATCACAACTTTGCCTGGAAGGAGCAGCTTGCCGACGGCAGCGAGGTGATTGTCCACCGCAAAGGGGCGACCCCGGCGGGGGCGGGAGTGCTGGGGGTCATTCCTGGCTCGATGGGCGACCCGGCGTATGTGGTGCGGGGGTTGGGAACGGCCGTTTCCCTCAACTCAGCTTCACACGGGGCGGGGCGGCGGCTGGGGCGCAACCAGGCACTCAACACGCTGGAGCCCAAGCGGTGGCAGGAATATTTACGCAAGCAGCAGGTGACGCTGCTAGGCGGCAGCTTGGATGAATCGCCACAGGCTTACAAAAACATTGACACCGTCATGGCGGCGCAGCAGGATTTGGTGATGGCGGTAGCGCAATTTATGCCGCGCATCGTCCGCATGGCCGACGACAAAAAATCACGGGGGCGGGACAAGAGGCGGCAGCGCAAACGGTAGGGGCGTATTGCATACGCCCTTCCCCCAACTGTGATAGGGCGTATGCAATATGCCCCTGTGATTGGGCGTATGCAATACGCCCCTACAGCGATATTTCCACCGTGCCTGGGTTGAACTGCACAACGGCCGTTTTCTCCCCAAAGACAACCGGCTGCCCAAGCTGCTCGGTTGGGTGGTAGCCGACGGCCGTTTTTGCCCACAGTTCCCCGTCTAACCCCATAATGCGGTAGGGGTGTTGGAAAACGGCCGTTCCGCGCATAAAATTAAACGCCCGCTGAGCCGACCAGCGTGTGTCCACAAAAAAATCAGTGGGGCGTGGGTTGGGGAAGGTGGTGCCTGTGCCCTGCGGCTGGCGGGATAGCGTGCCATTTTTCAGGTCGGCCAGCGTTTGCAGCAGCAGGTCGGCTCCCACAGAGGCGCAGTGCCATTCGGCTTCATCGCTGCTACTGCCGTCGGGGAGGGAAACGGCCGTTTGTGCCACCACATCCCCCTTATCTAATTCCTCCGTCATCAAATGCACCGTCACCCCCGGCTGCGCCCCGTCGCGCAGCAGCCAAAACAGCGGCTCCGGCCCGCGATAGGCGGGTAGCAGCGAGGGGTGGAGATTAAAAAAGCCGTGGGGCGGCAGGGCTAACAAATCATTGGGAATGCGCCGAGAAAAACAGGCCACACAGCCCACATCAGGGGCGAGTTGTGCCAGCAGGGGTACAACGGCAGGATCATGCGGCTGGCGCAGGGCAAAAACGGGGATGTTGCGCTGCCAGCCCAGATAGCGAATGTCTTGCTGCACGGTGGGGGTGAGCAACAGCGAATGGGTGACAAGGGCAGGGGGCAGTGGCTCAATGGCGAGCTGGCTGGGCGTTAAACGGGGTTGAGGGATGACAATGCCGACGACTTCGACCAGGGGGCTGGTGAGCAGGGCGGCCAACGGGGGGCGGGAGAAGGTGCCCAACATGCCGAAGTAGAGGAGACGAAACGGCCGTTTTTCCATAGGACATAAAAACTTGTCGGACAATTTGGAAAATCATCCACATTAGCGGAACCCCGCTACTTTTTTGGCCGAAGCCCAAACCCATTATATACTTCCATCCAAGATAACCGTAACCATTGAGGTAAAACAAATGGCAAGAGTGACAAAAACAATCACCGTTGTGCCATGCACCAAGCTGGGCATGGAACTAGAAGCACTGGATCGCCCCCCTTTTCCTGGACCACTGGGGGAACGCATCTACAACGAAATCTCCAAAGAGGCATACAAAATGTGGCAGCAGCGGGCGACCCTGATTATCAATCATTATGGCCTCAATTTGGCCGACCCCAACTCCCACGAACTGCTTTTTCAACAAATGGAAGAGTTTTTATTTAATGAGGGGCCAGGGGAAGCTGTAGCTGGTGCGCCGGTGGCAAAAGGAGCACCGCGCAAATAGATCATGTT
>JAGQGA010000758.1 GCA_020432595.1 Anaerolineales bacterium
TAAAGAACTGGATGCGCTGATTAGCTGCCGCGAACGAGCCGATGAAATGGGTATTAAGGATGCCAAATTTGTCAAGGCTGAGTACAGTTTTGACGGCTCCTGGCTTACTTTTTCTTATGCTACCGAAAATAAAAAGCTCAACATTAACGGGCTGCGTAATGCCCTGAGCCGTATGTTCCGCACCCAAATTGAGATGCGGCTGGTGGGGCCGCGTGATGTTGCTAAGATGTTGGGTGGGTATGGAGCGTGTGGCGCACCGCGCTGCTGCTCCACCTTTATCACCGAATTTAGTCCTGTTTCTATTAAAATGGCAAAGGAGCAGGGGATTTCGCTGAGTCCACAGGAAATTACCGGGATGTGCGGTCGGCTGCGCTGCTGCCTGGTGTTTGAGTATGACCAATATGTTGAGGCCAAGAAGCAGCTTCCCAAGCGTGGCAAGCGCATTGGCACGCCGCATGGGGAGGGAAAGGTGGTGGATGTCCGCCCAATGCGTGATTCGGTGCTGGTAGATGTAGATGGCGAGTTTGTTGAGGTTTTTCGCCATGAATTTGAGCCGCTGGAAGAGTTAGAGGCGTTGCAGAAGAAAGCTGAGGCCGGTTGTTCCAAGCATGAGAACGGGGGTTGTGATTGTGGGGCGCAAAAAACGGCCGTTGCGGCTGATGATGATAACATTGACATTAGCGAACTGTTTGATGAGGATGAATAAGGCGTGATGAAAAGTCGAGAGGAAGCGTGGGCGCTGGTTTGCGAGTTTGTACAAGATCGTGGTCTCCAGCGTCATATGTTGGCGGTGGGAGCAGCAATGCGGTTTTATGCAGAAAAGCTGGGGGCAGACTCAGATTATTGGGAAGTTGTCGGGCTGATCCATGACTTTGATTGGGAAATTCACCCTGATTTAGATCGCCATCCTATTGCGGGTGCGCCCATTTTACGGGAGCGCGGGTGGGATGAGGCAACAATTCGCACGATTTTGTCCCATTATACGGCAGGAACGGCCGTTGAACGCAGCCAACCGATTGATTTTGCCCTGTTAGCTTGTGACGAAATTACCGGGCTGATCATCGCTACAGCACTGGTACGACCGTCTAAGGATTTGCGCGAGGTAGCCGTTAGTTCCGTCCGCAAAAAGTGGAAAACTCGTGCCTTTGCGGCTGGCGTAGACCGTGATCACGTGGAAGAGGTCACAGCCGATTTTTCCCGCGAATGTTTTGGTGGCAAGCTGGAACTATGGGAACATATTGGCAATGTGCTGGTGGCAATGCAGGCCGCTGCGGCTGAGATGGATTTAGACGGCCGTTTAGCCTAGTAGACCTGAAGATTAAAGATTAGAGATTGGAGATTAAACGATTTTCCAATCTCCAGTCTCCAATCTTCAATCTCCCTATTATATATGGCGAATGAATATTTAACGGTGCAAGAGGCATTAACGGCCGTTTTAGCCGGCGTATCGGTACTGCCAGCCGAGCGCGTGCCGCTGTTGGCGGCGTTGGGGCGAGTGTTGGCTGAAGCGGTTGTAGCTCAAGACAATTTGCCCCCGTTTGCCAACTCCTCAATGGATGGCTATGCCATGCAGGCGGCAGATTTAGTTGCGGCATCGCAGAATAACCCGGTACGGCTGCGCGTCGTGGCTGATATTGCCGCCGGGTCACTACCAGCGGTGGCGGTGACGGCTGGGACAGCAGCGCGGATTATGACCGGTGCCCCTTTGCCAGCGGGAGCCGATGCGGTGGTGCCGGTTGAGGATACGGATGAGGTGTGGCGGGGGTCGGAACGGCCGTTGCCTGCGACTATCCAAATTTTCCGTCCAGTTCAGCCCGGCGATTACGTGCGCCACCCCGGTGAAGATATAAAAGTGGGGCAGGAAGTGCTGGCGGCCGGCCACGTGCTGCGCCCGCAGGAGATTGGCGTGCTGGCTTCGCTAGGCGTAAGCCAGGTTCCCGTCATTCGCCAGCCTCGCGTGGGCATTTTGGCAACGGGTGATGAACTGGTTGCCGTTGAAGAGCCGCTAACGCCGGGAAAGATTCGCAACAGTAATGGCTATGCTCAGGCAGCGCAGGTGCTGGCAATAGGTGCCCTTCCCGTTGTGCTGGGCGTGGCGCGGGATACCGAAGCGGATGTACGTGCCAAGCTGCAAAAAGGGCTGGATGAAGGGGTTGACTTATTTCTCAGCTCGGCCGGGGTGTCGGTAGGGGCATATGATGTGGTAAAGGCGGTGCTGGAAGCTGAGGGCAATGTTGGCTTTTGGCGGGTACGGATGCGTCCTGGCAAGCCGCTGGCCTTTGGGCACTACCACGGCATACCTTATTTGGGGCTTCCCGGTAACCCTGTTTCGGCAATGGTGTCGTTTGAACGGTTTGCGCGGGCGGCTATTTTGAAAATGGCGGGTCACACAATGCTGGATCGGCCGATGCGGCAGGTGACGCTGTTGGAAACGATTTCGTCGGATGGACGGGAGAGCTATATTCGGGCAGTGGTGAGACGGGATGGAACGGCCGTTACCACCGGCAGCCAAGGATCCCACATTATGACTTCGCTGGTGCAAGCCAACGCGCTGCTAATTGTGCCC
>JAGQGA010000759.1 GCA_020432595.1 Anaerolineales bacterium
GGTCGTTGTTGGGGTTGGGGGCGTGGTAGATGATTTGTTTGGGGGAGTGGGCGATGGCTGCTTCAACGAGGGAACGGGGGAAGCACAAACGGCCGTTTTCCCCCAACACACACCCACGTGGCAGCACCACCTCCAGCAGCGCCGGAATCGGCTCCGCCAGCCCAATTTCCGCCAGCACCGCCAGCGCCGTCTCATAAATTTGTGCCAAATCAGCCTCGGCCAGCGGTTTGTAGCTGCCACCCATCAGCCCTACCCAAACCGGTTTGGCCTCGGTTGCCTCTTTTACTTCCCCCCGTTGCCGTCGCCGCAATCGTTTTTTGTTCAACATTCCCCCAACGTGTCATACCCGCGAATGCGGGTATCCATCCTTGTTGTCAGACTGGATTCCCGCGTGCGCGGGAATGACACCTAGATCGTTACGGTTATTTTTTCCACCTCATGACCTCACGCGGCAGCACAATAGGGAACTTATCTCGAATTGCCGCGTCCAGCTTGGGGTCAATATGGTTAGGGTAATGGGTTGCCAGTACCTCGCGCACCCGTTCTTGCGCCCGCTGCAGCATGTCGGGCGACCCTTCCGCTTCCCACACGCCCGGGGCGGAACGGTCGGCCAGGTCGGGGTAAAGATAATCCGTCTCCATTCGCGCCAACGTTTGTGGATGCCCTAAATAATGCCCTGGCCCCAACGCCACCTCGCGGATGACATCTAGCGACAGCGTTTCGTCGCTGACTTCCAGCCCAGCCACCACCCGCTGCGCCACCCCCAGCATGTCGTTGTCAATCACCAGCCCTTCCAGTGAACAGCCCATCAAGCTGCCCACCATGCCGGCCGACTCCAAAATGCGGTTGGCTCCGGCGAGTCCGGCGGTAACGGCCGTTATTCCCTTCTCAAACCCCGCCTGAGCATCCGGCAGCTTCGAGTCGCTCATCGAGGCGGCCACGCTGGTGGGCAAATCATAAAAACGGCCGATTTGGGCGCACGCCGCCATCATGAGTGCCTCTTCGCCGCTGCCGCCGCTAAACGCCCCCGTGCGTAAATCGGACACAAACGGCCAGATGGCAAAGGTCATCGGGCAGCCGGGGCGAATCATGTTGACGATGGCGAGACAGGCCAGCCCTTCGGCCGTCACCTGCGCCAGCGTGCCAGCCAGCGCTGCCGGAGCCGTAGCACCAGCCTGCGGCGCAATGGCGATGTCGCTGATCAGCCCTAGCTTGCTCGTTTCCACCAGTAGTTCCAAATTATCGACCCCAAATTTGAGGGGGGAGACAATGGGGCAGCCGCCAAAGGAGACAAACGGCCGTTTCGCAAACCGCCCCTCGCCACCCAGCACCATGTCAAACAATGCCACCGCCTCGCGCACGTTTTTGGCCTGCTGAAACGTCATCTCACACGGCTTTTCCGTGGCCGTCACTGCCACATAAGCCACGTTCAAATCATGCACGCGCAAATCGTGCAGGTCGGTGGGGATGACCGTTTGCCCAAACTGGTGGATATGGTCAAGCGTATCCACTAACCGGCCGCAGTTGTACAAATCTTGCAGCGTGGAAGGGCGAAAGGTGCGGTGTTTCAGGTCGAGCATGGTCACGGCTTCGCCGCTAGTGGCGTAGTTGACGTGCCGCCCGCCCACCACCACATCGGCGTGTTGGGGGTTGCGGCTGTAGATGGTGTAGCGCCGCGCCGCACCAGCCACGATGTCTTCGATGAGGGTGGGAGGGAAGCATAAACGGCCGTTGTCATCCACAAACGCTCCTGCCCCCGTCGCAATCGCCACCACCTCGTCCGTCGCGTCGGCAATGCCAATACTGTGCAAAATTTCCAGTGCCGCTCGGTGGATTTTTTCCAAATCGCGCTGCGCCAATGGCTTGTATTGCCCACCGAGAAGACCGGCAAAAACCGGCCGTTTATTAACCGCCTCCCGCCGCAGTGCCAGCCGCGCCTCCCTTCCCCCGCCTCGCCGCCCGCTTCGTTGCTTTACTGGTACCATAAGAAGTAATGGGACGCAGATTTTTCTGATGATCAGGTGAATCAGGGAAATCTGCGTCCTATTTTCTTGAACATTATGCCAACGCCAGCGTCAGCCCTTCCTCAAACCGCTGCAACGTCTCCTCCGCATCCGAGGCGGAATGGGACGCACTGAGAAAGAACGGTTCCAGCCCGCGTGGTTCGGGCATCACGCCATGTGCCACCATGTAGGCATACACCTTTTCCGACAGATCCCAGTTGCCTTGCGCCAGCAGTTCGCGCCAATCTTTGGGTTGTTGGTCGGTAAAGCAAACGCCAAACATGCCAGGTGCGCCGTTAATGCGAACGGCCACACCATGACGGCTGCAAATTTCCCGCACCCCGTCCTGGATGATGCGCCCAACCCGCCGGATTTTGCCAAAGACCTCGCCACTTTGAATGAGTTCCAGCGTGGCATCAGCGGCGGCGGTGGAGGAAGCGTTGCCGCTGTAGGTGCCACCGTGGAAAACTTGGCCGGGAGCCAACTTCAACAGCATTTCCTTGCGGCCGCCAATGGCGGCAATGGGAAAACCATTGCCCAACGCCTTGGCATAGGTAGAC
>JAGQGA010000075.1 GCA_020432595.1 Anaerolineales bacterium
TGAGTGGTGCGAACATGGATCATGCCAACATGAGCTTTGCCTTTCTGGCTTTTAGCCGCCTGATAGATGCCAACCTGAGCTATGCCAACCTGTTCTGTGCCGACCTGAGCAATGCCATCCTGAACCATGCCAACTTGAGCGGTGCCGACCTGAGCGGTGCCAACCTGACCGGTGCCAACTTGACCACTGCCAGAGCCAAAATAGACGGTGCCAGAGGGTTACACTAACTGTACTAGACGCAGGGTAAATTTTGCAGGTGCCTGCTCTGGTGGGAAAAACGGCCGTTTTCCAACAAGGCAGGCGCAGGTCTTTCTATTGAAAATACCCAGTTTAGACGTTCAACTTCTCAAAGAAGTTGAACGTCTTGCAGGGGCAACAACATAGCACAATTGCTAAACAACATTAAGAACAAAGGAACTGAAGCAATGACCAAAGAAGAACTGTTAACACGCTACGCCGCTGGCGAGCGTAATTTTGCTGGGGCAGTCTTGACCAAAGTTGATTTCCAGGAAGCCGACCTGAACGAGGCTGACCTGAGCGGTGCTGACCTGAGCGGTTCTAACCTGACCTTTGTTGGCCTGATGAGTGCCAACCTGAGCGGTGCTAACCTGAGCGGTGCTAACCTGACCAGAGTTTTCATGAACAATGCCCACCTGAGCAGTGCCAATTGGAGCGGTGCAACTCTTTCCCATGCCCACCTGAACGGGGCCTACCTGAACGAGGCTGATCTGCACGGCGCTAACCTGAGCGGTGCCAGCTTTAACGGTGCCAGCCTGAGCGATGCTAACCTCAGCGGTGCCAACCTCAGCGGTGGTGCTGACCTGAGGGGTGTCTACTTGAACAATGCCAACCTGAGTGGTGCTAACCTGAGTGATGCTAACCTGAGCGGTGCTAACCTGAGCGGTGCTAACCTGAGCGGTGCTAACCTGAGCGGTGCTAACCTGAGCGGTGCTAACCTGCGCGATGCTGGCCTGAACAACGCCGACTTGAGCGGTGTCAACCTGAGCAATACCGACCTGGGCAATGTCAATTTGAGCAATGCCAACCTGCGTAATGCCAACTTGCGTGAGGCTAACCTGCTGAGTGTCACTGGGTCTGGTTTTGGTCTGGAGGGTGCTAACTTGATGGGTGCCTACTACAAAGCTAGTCTTAAGGCCAGTGCCAAGACATGGTGGAGGCCGGCACCTTAAATGGAAGGGTGTCTGTTAGTAGTTTGACAAACAAATCTTGACGGGTATCGCAGTGGCGGCTTTAGCCGGAACGTTCCAACTAAAGTCGCCACTCCAACCGACGACCTTTCATCTGATACCCTGTCTGTTCATAAACTTGGTGTAGATTTTATTTGTAGCTGTTCTGGTGGAAAAACGGCCGTTTTCCAGCAAGGCAACAAGCATACGATCATCAGCCTATGTAGAAAATGCCCCTTTTCTGATATACTCACCTAAACTGACAGTAAATCATTTAGGAATCAATCATATGCAAGCATATAGCATTGAAAAAGTAATCACTAAGGATGGCAATATCTTGTTAGATACTTTGCCCTTTCTAGCTGGGGAAACGGTTCAGATCATTGTTTTACCAAGCAAGAAAACAGCTAAACGACTTCGGCGTTCCTTGTTAAAAGGAACGGTTGCCAAGTATATTGACCCGCTGGAACCTGTGGCACAAGATGATTGGACTGCTTTACAATGATTTTGCTTGATACGCACATTTTATAGGATATGTCAAAATCCACCCTTACCTATTCTTCTCGCTCCATCCAGTTGCGCCACTTTTCCAGCAGGGTGAGTGCCCACCAGGGAATGAGGATGAGGGCTGCCCCGCCGAGGAGACAGGGAACGGCCGTTAACAGTGCCGTTCGCCCATAAATTAGCCCAATCAACCCGCCGCCGACAACAACCAGCGTCAACAAAACCAGCCACAAATAGCGTCGGTTTTCCTGCTCTCGCTGGCGGCGGGGGGTACTCATTGGCTCCATCCGTCCCGCATGGCGCGGAGCTGGCTGTAGGCGGTGGGTTCAGTGGGGGTGGGGTCAAAACGGCCGTTTTGCAGATTGGCAAATAGGTTGAGGTACTCAACGGCCGTTTGCAGCGGGGCAAAGCTGGCTCCAATTAGCTCCGGCGAGCGCACATAGGCCGCTTTGTCACGCAGCACGCGGATGAGCGCCGCCGCCAACGCCTCATGGTCGCCAATGGCAACCACCTCCCCCATCCCCGTCATCGTCACCGGCTGGCGCACCCCCGGCAAATTGGACGACACCACCGGCACCCCGTTTTGCATCGCCTCAATTTGCACCAACCCAAAACTCTCGGTGCTGTTGAGGCTGGGGATGGTCAGCACATCAATATTTTTGTAAAACGCCGTTAGCTCCGCGCCGTTGAGATTGCCCAAGAGGGTGTATTGTTCGGCATATTGGGCAAAAAGCGGTGCCAGACGGGCGGCATACGCTTCCTCACCCAGCACGTTTTGATATTGTCCGGCGTGCAGCACGCGCACGTTGGGGAACGCCTCCATGATGATGGGCAGCGCCCGCAGCAAAATTTCCACCCCTTTTTCCGTGGCAAGGCGGGTGCAAATGCCAATGATGGGGCGGTCGCCAAGCTGGTGTTGAGCGTGGAAAGCAGCGGCTTCAGCGGCGGTGCAGTCGGCCAGTTCAACGGGGGGCGGGATGACTTTGAGCTTTTGGCCGAGGTAAAGCGAGAGATAGGGGGAATTTTCGCCGTAGTCGCGGGTGTAGGTGGCAACGGCGTTGGCAATGGTGCCGGCGGCGCGGTTCATGGTCAACACAACGCGGTCTACAAAGCGGTTAAATGCCCCTTCCGGCAAATTGAGATCGCAGTGGTAGGTGAGGACGACGGGTTTACGCAGCAGCCGGCCGCGCAGAGCCACACCGGGGGCATCAAACTGGGGTAAATGGAGTTGGATGACATCGGCACGGCGAGCCAATTTCCAAGCCATGGGGCCAAAGCTAGGCATGATAACCCCTTTGCTGATGCGTAGGGCGACGGGGATGCGGATGACCTTGACCCCATCCATGACTTCGTAGCGGGGCAGGCTGGGGTCATATTGCGAGGTGAGGACGGTAACATCATGGCCGAGTTGGACTAATGCTTGGCTCAGCCGCTCGACATAAATCGTCAAGCCGCTTGTCCAGGGGCGGTAGTAAGTTAGAACTTGCAGAATCTTCATAAAGCATACTATCAACGGCCATAGATTGGCATTTTTCAGAGATTAGGGGGCTGGGAGATTGAGAGATTAATCTACTAACCTGGACAAACCAGAACCAAAAACGTTACACAGAGGTTCACAGAGAAGACACAGAGAGGCACAGAGAAGACACAGAGTTGTTTTCTCGCTTCCTCTGTGAAACTCTTTCTTATCTCTGTGTAACTCTGTGTCATTTCTTGTTTTGCGTACAAGAATTTCATCGTCAAGGTACTAATCTCCCAATCTCTACTCTCCAATCTCCTTTGTGCGGAATGTCAGGTTATGACGCATTCAGTTTAGACAACTGCTTCAACTGGCTCTGGCTGGGCAATGGGCAGTTCAATGATAAAGGTGCTGCCCTGCCCCACGTGGCTTTGCAATGTGACACGACCGCCCATCATGGCAACAAGCTCGCGGACGATGGATAGCCCCAGCCCGGTGCCTTGGTGACGGCGGGTTGCGGAACCATCTACCTGGCGGAACGGTTCAAAAATGCGGTCGTGGGCTTCGGTGGGGATGCCGATGCCGGTGTCATGGACTTTGAGTGTCCAACGGCCGTTTTCTCCCCCGCTCGCTTCTATTTCCACCCGCCCGTTGTCGGTAAATTTGATGCCGTTGCTAACCAAGTTCATCAATACCTGGCGCAGGCGGGTGGGGTCGGTGGTGATGGTAGTGGGGGTGGTGGGGGCAATAACGGCCGTTAATTCAATCCCCTTCGCCCTTGCCAACGGCTGTAGCTGTTCGCGTACCTCCAGAACCAAGGAGGCGGGGCTACAGGTAACCATTTCTAACTGCATTTTGCCCGCTTCAAGCTGTGCCTGATTTAGCAAATCATTGACAATCGTCGTGAGATAAAGCGTGCTTTCAACAATCTTGCCGGTCATTTCCGCTTGTTTGGGCGTAAGCGGCCCCGGAATGCGCTCCTGCATAATTTCGGCAAACCCCATAATGCCGTTAAGCGGGGTGCGGAGTTCATGGCTGACGTTGGCTAACAGCTCGGTTTTAAGCCGGTTCGCTTCCAGCGCAATATCGCGTGACCGAATCAGTGCTTCTTCGGCCTGAATGCGTTGGCTAATTTCCTGCTGTAGCTGCTGATTGCTGGCCGAAAGATCGGCCGTGCGCTGGGCGACGCGGCTTTCCAGGCTGTTGAGAATGCGCTCCAAGCGGGCGGCCATCTCGTTAAAGCTGCGGCCCAGTTCTCCCATTTCGTCGTCGGTCTGAATGTCGGCACGGGCTTGCAAATTGCCGCCTGCCATTTGCTTGGTGGCTGTGGTCAGCTCGCGCAGCGGGGTAGTCACAAGCCGCCGCACGAATAAGCCCATGGTTGTCATAGCCAGAATGCTGGTGGTTACCATAATGCTCATAAAGAAGAGGCGTAGTTGACGGAGATACAGAAACGGCTCCGGCTGTTTGACTAGGATAATGGCAGCCCCTTTGATCACCTCGCGTAGTTTGATGGGGGTATAGGAAACAAAGTAGTAGAGCGTGTTGTCAATGGTGAGAGAAAGCGGGCGAACGTTCACGTCGCCATTTTCAGCCGCAGCGAGGAGGGTGGGGTCTAAAACGGCCGTTTCCAACGTGTTCTGATCGGTAGACGAGGCGACCTCCCAGCTTTGGGATAACAACCGATCTTCTGCAATAAATAAAAACTGAACGTTGTCCCGATGAAAGTTGAGATCAGCCAGGAAAGTACCGTCTACTTTGTGGCTGGTAAGCAGTGCCCCGATGATGCTGCCATTGGTGGCGTAGATGGGAACGGCCGTTGCTAGCCGCGCTTCAAAACCATCTTCACCGTCTTCTTCAACGATCAAATCAGCGGCTTCGACCCCTTGGAGCGCCGAGTCTAACAGCAGATCCTCTTGCCCTTCATCAAAGGTGTCACCCGCTCCAACTACCGTAAGCAGGCGTTGCCCATGTTGGTCAACAATATCAATGTCGTGGAAATTAAGAACGGCAGCTTCGGCGGCAAAGATGGCCTCGATTTGTTCGCTATCCTGACTTTCAACGGCTTTAATCAAGCCCGAACTGCTTGCCAACAGCTCGGAGGCCACCAAAAGCTCCCCTTGTACTTGGCTAAAACGGGTGCTGAATACCGTTGCTTCTTCTAAGGCGCGTTGCTCCCCTGTCTCGGTGGTGATGATCCCCATGTTGCGGGAGGTGAAATACATGATTAGCCCCAGCAAAAACAGCAGGGTCACAGCGATGACGAGGATGAGCTTGGTGCCAAGGGGTAAATGGGACAGATTCTTCATAAAAAGCAAGGAGGGCTTATTTACATTTTGGGCTTGTTGTTAGCGAGCCTCTAAGCCGATACGGTACATGATTCAAGTGACTTATTATACACAGCTTTGTTTACATATACATTACTAGCGCCGCAGCCGGATGGTGGCGACCACTTTGCTAAAGGTTGAGCCGGTGCTGCGGAGACCATATAGCCCCAAGATGACCATGAGCAGCAGGTTAAGGGCGTGGTAGAGAAAGGCGAAGCTGGCTGATGCAGCTTCTGGTTGCCCTGAAATTTGCAGGGCGGCAATGACGCTGGCGTGAAAAACGCCAATTTGCCCTGGCGAAGAGGGTAGGGCGACACTAAAGGCGGAGGCGCAGAAGATAAAGGCGGCCATTGACCAGGTGGGTTGGATGTGAACGGCCGTTAATGCCATGTAGTACGCGCCTAAAATCGGCAGCCAGAGCAAAATGCTCAGGGTAATTAAAACCCCGCCTTCACCCAGGCGAGTCAGGCTGCTTAGCCCAGTCAGCAGGTCGTCGAGCCGCCGCAGCCAGGTTTCCGGGTCTAAGCGGGGAATGCGCTGGAGGATGCGGGTGGCGAGACGGCGGACAAACGGCCGTTGATTGGCGGCCAGCACCAGCAGCACAATGGCCGCCACCGCCGCAAACCCTGAAGCTCGCGCTGCCGACTGCATCCAGGTTGGGATGGCTTCAACTTCTGCCAGCGTAAACGGCAGCAGCGTAACCACAAAAAGCATGTCCAATACCCGCTCCACCACCATGGTTGAAAGCCCCCGCGCCAGCGTAATGGGTGGCACGCTGCCAATTAGCACCGCCCGCGCCACATCCCCCACGCGCAGCGGCAGCAGGTTAGTGACCAGGTAGCCAACGCTTTGGATGTGAAAGATGGTTGCAAAGGGGGCTTCATTGCGCAGCAAAAAACGCCAGCGAATGGCGCGGAGCAGGAGAAAGAGGGTGATACCAACGGCCGTTAAGAGCAAATAACTGTAGTTAGCCGTTTGTAACGCTGCCCAAATGGCAGTTGGTTCAATAAAAAAGAAAATCGCCCCCAGGCTGAGGATACTTACCAAGGCACCCAGCCACATCTGACGACGGTTTGAATGGTTGCTATCTTGCATATAGCCCCGCATTATAGCAGCAAAGCCCAAACAATTCTTACCATTCCCATAGTAAAATATGATCACCTCCCATTTTTGAGCAATTATTTAGAATCTCCAGTTGGCTAGGCAGCGAGGTTGATACAACAACCACTTGCGGGGATAATAAGTTGGCGTAAATTTGTCTGGGCATTTTACGCACATACCTGTTTTTCAAGGAATGGCAACATGAGTAAGCGTTCTATCAACAGCAATCAGCAAAAAAATCGCCGTGAGGAGCGCCGCTTGCAGCTTGAGCGTGAGCAACGAATGAAGCAGCTTCGCCTCTGGATTCCCATAGCTATTGTTGTGCTGGGGTTGCTGGGGCTATTTACATACCGTTTGTTTGAACCAGATGTGGCCGGTGTTGTTTTCGCAGAGGGAGAGATACCTGGCAACCAGCATGATGCTGCTTTGCAAATTCCTTTTGGGGCAAAACCGCCCATGGGTGGCCCCCATAACCCAACCTGGCAAAACTGTGGTATTTATGATACGCCAGTTGAGGCTCAATATGCCATCCATTCCATGGAGCATGGAGCCATCTGGATTACCTATCAGCCTGATTTGCCTATAGATGAGGTAGAAGTTTTGGAAGATGTGGCACTGAAAAACGGCCGTATTTTACTCGCCCCTTACCCAGAGCAAACGAGCCAGGTGGTTTTAACCGCCTGGGACTTGCAGCTTGAGCTAAATTCAGTGACTGATGAACGCTTAGAGAAATTTGTGGATCGGTATACCAACACACGGGGGCCAGAACGCGGGGCAAGCTGTGATGGCGGCCGGGGGACACCGCTTGGTTAAGTGAATAAACTTTTATATAAACGGGAAACTTGGAGAAGACGATGACAACAGCAAGAAGAAGAACGGCCCCATCCGGGCCAACTGGTGGGATGAATATGACCTGGATCATTGTCGGTGCGGTGGCACTGGCAGTAATGGGGCTTGGGTATTTACTCTATTTAAATGTGCGGCCAGAGCCAGCCATTGAGGGGATCGTTGTCTTCCCTCGTCCAGGACGGGGGCATGATAACACGGTTGTCTACGATTTTGGTGGTTTGCCGCCGGCCGGTGGCATTCACAACGACACCTGGCAAAACTGCGGCATTTATGATGAGCCGGTTGAGGGCAAACACGCTGTCCATTCCATGGAACACGGCGCGGTTTGGATGACTTACGCCCCCGATTTGCCGGCCGATCAAATCGAGAGCTTGAAAGCACGGGTGCGGGAGCAAAGTTTTGTGCTGCTTAGCCCGTGGCCGGATCAAACCAGCCCCATCGTGTTAACGGCATGGGGCATCCAGTTGTCTGTGGATTCAGCCGATGACGGCCGGATCGATCAGTTCCTGGAAAAATACATTGTCGGGCCGCAAACCCCCGAACGCGGGGCAACCTGTGATCGCGGTACGGGCATCCCGACTGGCTAGGTGAGGTTCTATGCATATTCGAGCAACAACTTGGAGCAAGCTTGGGCTGCTCCCCTTTATTTTGGGTGCGCTGCTGCTTTACAGCCAGCCCGCTTTGGCTCACTCCCGCGTCGAAGTTGGCCCCTATGTCATCATTGTTGGTTGGCGTGCCGAGCCAGCCATTGTAGGCGAGCGTAACGCCCTGGTTATTGAAATATTAGATCAGGACGACAACCCAGTTACTGGCGTGGATGGCACGATGGATTTGGAAGTCGAGTATGGTGGTCGCACTTTCCGCTCCAACTTATCGGCTACTCCCACCGATGGCTATTACACCGCCGAGATTTTCCCCACCGTGCGTGGTCAATACGCTGTCCACTTGTTTGGTTTTATTGAAGACGAGGATGTGGATGTGGTGGTGGAGCCGGAAGAAGTTTTTGATGCCTCCCGCATTCAGTTTCCCGAAGTGGCACCTGCTGCCCGCGACCTGCAAGCCGACATTGCCACCCTGCAAGCCGACCTGCAAGCCGCCCGAACGATGGCGTATATCGGCTTGGGCATTGGCGTGCTGGGCGTGGCTCTGGCGGCTTTTAGCCTCATACGTAAACGGTGATCGGTGATCGGTAATCAGTAATCGGTTGGTGCCACTGATTACTGATTACTGATTACCGATTACTGCCCCATGAAAGATGTTTCATCCAAGACACAAAATATGGTCACTGCTGGTGCTGCTGGGCAGCTTGCTGCTTTGTGTACAGCAGGTATCTGCACACGCCATTCCGGTTAGCTCGCTGCCGCGTGAAAATGCGCGGCTTGATGTGGTTCCCGAAGAGATTGCGATTCGTTTTAATGAGCCGGTGGTACCGGAGTTGAGCAAGATTGAGGTGTTGACCCACGCCGGGGAGGAAGTGGCGGTGGGGTCAGTGCAGGGGCGTGATGAGAATATGGCCTTGTTTGTGACGCTGCCGGAGCTGAGCGAAGGGGCGTATTTGGTAAGCTGGCAGGTGTTGTCGGCGGTGGACGGCCATACCACCAGCGGGACGTTTTCGTTTGGGGTGGGGGCAGAGGCGGCCCCGGTGGCAACGGATACGAGCCTGCGGGCGCAGCTTTCGCTGTGGAGCGCGGTGGCACGATGGCTGACGTTAACGGCCGTTTCCCTCCTCCTCGGTCTCTTCGTCTTCCGTCTGCTGGTGTGGAACCCGGTTTTTGCTGCCGTAGATGATTTGTCTGCCGACGAAGTGGCGCTGGATGCGGCGCAAATGCAGCGTGGTCTGACTATTGCCTGGATTGGTGTGGGGTTGTTGGGCTTAGGGCTGCTGGTGGTGCTGGTAGACCAGGTGGCGGCGTTTGGCAGCAACATTGACAGTTGGGTCAGGACGCAGTTTGGGCGAATGTGGCTGCTGCGGTTGGGGTTAACGGCCGTTATCACCCTTCTCCTCTGGCAACTGCGGCGCAACCCCCAGCCGTGGCTGCTGTATGCGGGCGTGGTTGTGGGCGTAGGGGTAGCCTGCACCACCTCACTCATCAGCCACAGCGCCGCCCTGCTGCTCGATTCCACCCAGGCAACAGCCGTTGATTTGGCCCACACCATCGCCGCCGCCATCTGGGTGGGCGGACTGGTCTATTTGGGCGTGGCCGTGGCGCAGGCGCGGCGGCTGGAAGAAGAAGTGCGAACCTGGCTTAACCTCAGCCTGATTCTGAACTTTTCCGTGCTGGCAGCACTGGCGGTAGGGGTGCTGCTGTTGAGCGGTGGTTATCTGGCGGCGCAGCATGTGGGCAGTTGGACGGCACTGGTGGGCACGCTGTATGGGCGGGTGCTGCTGGGCAAGCTGGGGCTGGCACTGCTGGCCTTTGCCCTGGCGGGGGTCAATTTGGTGCTCATCAAGCCCCGGCTGAACAAGCTGTATGACGGCGAGGCAACGGGGGCGGCAGTAACGGCCGTTTTGCGCCGTTTCCGGCTGGTGGTGACGGCCGAGGCGGTGACGGCATTGCTGCTCATTTTAGCGGCTGGCTTCTTGGCCGACATCCAGCGCGGGGTAGATGCGCCGCTGCTGGGCAACGAGCCGGGGCGCACGGTCATCAGCCAAACGGCCGACGACCTCAACGTGGAACTGACGGTGGAGCCGGCGTTGGTGGGGTGGAATAGTTTTGACGTGGCGGTGTTTGATGAGAACGGCCGTTTAGCCACCGACATAGACGAAATTTCCTACCGCTTCACCTTCCTGGGTCGCTCGATGGGAGCGAACGAAGTGGAGGCCGAACGGCAGGAGAACGGCACCTATCGCATTGAAGGCAACTTCATCAGCCTCATCGGCGGCTGGCAAATGGAAGTGGCAATTCGCCGTCCTAACGCCTTTGACACCTTTGTCCCCTATCGAATGGAAGCCGGGCTGGGCGGCGAAATTGTCAACGCCGAGCAAGGGGTCAGTTGGCTACAGCGGGCGGCCAACTTTATGACGCTGCTGGGCAGCCTGGGCTACGGCGCAATTATTGTGCTGCTGGCAATTAGCTGGGGGTTTATCGCCACGCGAGCCGCCAAGCGGGAGTGGCAGCTTGTGCCGCTGCTGCTGATGAGCATTTTTGCCTTCTGGCTGGGGGCGGGGTACCTGTTTACCTTTTTTGACGTAGAATACACTCCCTCCAAATTCCTCACCAACCCCATCGTGCCCGACCAAAACTCGATAGCCATTGGGCAGGAGCTGTTTTTAACGAATTGCGCCACTTGTCACGGCGAGCTGGGGCGGGGCGATGGCCCCACGGCGTTGTCGCTCAACCCGCCGCCGGTGGATTTTGCCAGCGGTCATACCGCGACCCATCCTGATGGCGACCTCTATTACTGGATTCGCACGGGGATTGAGGGCACGCCGATGCCGGCCTTTGAGGAACAATTTAGCAGCGAAGAGACGTGGCACTTGGTCAATTATGTGCGGCGATTGGCGAATCAGTAACGGTGATCAGTAATCGGTAATCGGTAATCAGTAGCCTCCATACTGATTACTGGTCACTGATAACTGATTACTGAAAAGAGGCAACAGTGAACACAATCAGATGGGGTTTGGTTTCCACGGCGCGGATTAACCGGCGGGTGATTCCGGCACTGCGGCAGTCGCCGCGTGCGGAGTTGGTGGCGGTTGCCAGCCGCGATTTGGCGGCAGCGCAGGCGTATGCGGCGGAGTGGGAGATTCCGCAGGCGTTTGGCAGCTATGAGGCGATGCTGCAATCGGATGTGGTAGACGCGGTTTATATTAGCTTGCCCAACACGCTCCACGCCGAATGGACGATTTATGCGCTGCGGCATGGCAAGCATGTGCTGTGCGAAAAACCGCTGGCAACGTCGCTGGCAGAAGTGGACGCGATGATTGCCGCAGCGAACGAGACGGGGCGGATGCTGGCGGAGGCGTTTATGTATCGCCATCATCCGCAAACAAAGCTGGTGGGGGAGTGGGTGCAAAACGGCCGTTTAGGCGACCTCCTTTCCGTTCGCGCCACTTTCAATTTTGCCATGGGCAGCCGCAACAATATCCGCCTGGCACCTGAATTGGGCGGCGGCTCGCTGTGGGATGTGGGCGTGTACCCGGTCAGCTTTGCCCAATATGTGATGGGTGGGCCACCAGTGCAGGTGTTTGGCAGCCAATGGCTGGGTGAAAGCGGGGTGGATGAACTGTTTAACGGGCAGCTTGTTTACAGCGGGGGGCGGCTGGGGCAAATTGCGTCGTCGTTTCGCACGCCGTATTACACAATGGCCGAGGTGGTGGGGACAAACGGCCGTTTGTCTCTCACCCGCCCCTTCACCGCCCTCGACAACCCGCGCCGCCAGCTTCTCTTCTTCGGCCCCGACAGCGACGACCCTGTGGAAATCTCTGTTCCAGATGAATATCTCTATCTGGGTGAAGTTGAAGACATGCACGACGCGATTTTGCATGGGCAGCCGAGCTATCTGACGCTGGCGGAAACGCGCAACCACGTCAAAACGGTGCTGGCACTGTATGAGTCGGCGCGGACGGGGCAGGTGGTGGGGGTGTAGGTGACGGACGACGCGGATTTTGGCGGATTCATACGGATGTCTCCTTGTTTTATCCGTGAAAACCCGCTCCGATCCGCGTTATCTGCGATGCCATTTTCTTTTTCAGGCAGGCTACTAGGTCAAACTAAGATGCGGTATCAAGTGTCAAAGCGGGGGCTTCGGTTGCCTCTAAAGCGATTGTGCTTAAATCAAGGACAAGATTGGTGAAACCGGCCGCCTGGCTTAGATCGGTGCTAACCAGCCGTGTTTGATGGTCTTGTTCTTGTTCATAGCGAACGGTGAACCACATGTTGCCTACAAAACGGCCGTTTTTCCACACCCCACCACCCGAATCCCCCGGCTCAACCGATGAACCATCCAGGCTGCGTAGGGTCAGCAAAGGGACTCTGTTTTGGGTATCAATTGCCATGATTTCAGCAGTGATGACGACCGTTTTTTGTCTGTCTTCTTTGGTGCGTTGGATGACCTCGACCGTATCACCCACCTGAAGTTGGGTGGCATCAATGGTCATTGTGGCTGCGGGAACCAATGTTGTCAGCACGGCTGGGGTTTCCAAGATCAGCGTGCCGCTGTCGCGGAAAAGCAGGTGTTGATAGAGCGATTGGCCGTTCATTTCCAGCAGGAGCGTGCCAGTCGTGTTAAAAAACTGCACCGTTGTCGGTACACCGTTCGGCCAATGATCATGGGTGATAAGCAAAATATGCTCGCCGCTTGTTAGCAACGTTCCTAGCCCGTAAGCAACCGTTTGGTTAATTTGCAGTACCGTTTCACCATCTCCAGTTGCCGTTGTTTCCTGTAGCTCCTCAAAGGTCATCGTGATTTGCACCGTTACCTGCGTGATTGCGCTTGCATAAGGGGAGGGCTGTGTTTCCAAAACGGCCGTTTCCCGCCCCCCACACCCAATCATCCATACCGCTGCCAGCAAAATAACCACTTGTTTGACAAAAAACCGTTTCATGGCTGCTTACACTCCTGTTCGCCTCGTGGGCGGTGATATGCTTGCAGTCTGCCGCCAGGCCGTCAGCGGCCGGTGATGCGGCTGTGATCGGCGCGTGGTTCTGCATGATCACAACGTGATCATCGGCAAATTGGGGCAAAATAGAGTGAAAGCGTGGTCGCTATGGTATGATAGGCTTATACGTTTACTGGATAGCAGGAAAAAATTATGCAACTGGATGAGCGTTTAAAAACCAGAAAAATAACCCCAAGTCTCATTGACTATATTGTTGAGAAGATTGTTAACCATGTTTCCCCTGAAAAAATCATTCTCTTTGGCTCTTTTGCTCGAGGGCAAGCAAATGAAGGGAGCGATCTCGATCTCTTTATTGTGCTGGATAGTCCTGTTTCTAATCGGGAGATGCGTCGCCACATTGATATGCTTCTGTGGGGACGACGTTTTGGTGTAGACCTGATCGTAAGAAAGCCAGAAGAAATCGCTCGCAACCTTGCCGACAATAACCCTTTCTATACACAGCACATTTTAGCTGAAGGAAAAGTAATCTATGAGCGACCCGACTAGGAATCCCATTGAAACACCTGCCCAATGGCTCAGATATGCTTTGGGTGATATCAGCAATTCTCAATCTAGAATAAGGCCAAGATTTTGGGAGGGATGTCATCATCATCAAGTGCTTCAATCATAAAGAGCCATAGCATTTGCCAATTACCAAAGGCGTTGTAGCGGCAGAGGGCACGTATATCAGCAAAGAAAGTGGTTCTTTTTCCCAGTGATTGCCGCAAAAACTTGACTAAATCATCGATTAGCTCAAGGGGGTAGTAGTGCATTAAACCGTGAACATTAACACCACCTATCAATAAGTACTTGCACCGCTTTGGACGGCCGCCCACG
>JAGQGA010000760.1 GCA_020432595.1 Anaerolineales bacterium
ACCTGATCCACCAGCAGCGCCCAGCTTTGCGCCGGGTCATGCAGCACAATTACCCGCTGCAAACCCACCATTGGCTCCGCCTCATGCCCCAATCGCGCCACCAGGCTAAACACCGGGATGCGCTCACTGGCCGTGGGCAGCCAGCCCACAAACCCATGCGCTCCTGCTTCCAGCACCAGCCGTGTCGTCCGCTCAACGCTACGCACCCGCCCCATTTCCAGCGCATAAAACGCCCCTTTCGCCTGGCACCGGATATAATGCAACCGTTCGTTCGCAGCCTTCGCGTCATTCATCATCAATCTTCCTACGCCTTGAAAGGAAACAGAAGTTCAACTTCTTTGGAGAAGTTGAACTTCTGACCTACGTCCAATCAAATCAGCGGCACTGAAAGCATTTCCGCCGCCATCTGCCACTCGTTATCTACCGCCATTTCCTCACGCAGCCGTTGGGCAATTTGGGCTGGTGTGCCGACAAAATCGGCTAAACCTAGCTCGCGTGCCCGCTGCGGCATCCCATCCACCACACATGTCTCGGCATTTTGGGCGTAGCTTTGCCCACCCTTGGAGCGAATTGCCACCAACCCCAAGACACCATCTTCGCCCATGCCCGTCAGCAAAACGCCTCGTGTGCGGTGACCAAACGCCTGCGCCACCGACTGCATCGTCACGTTAATGGACGGCCGATGTCCCATAATTTTGTCAGCCTGATTCAAATACACCCGTGAATCAGGCCGTACCAGCAGATGGTAATCCCCAGGGGCAATTAACACCTGCCCAGGCCGCAAGCGATCACCCATTTGCGCCTCGCGGACATTCAAGGCCACGCTGTTGTTTAGCTGGGTTGCCAAAACATTGGTAAACGTGGCTGGCATATGCTGCACCAGAATAATGGCCGCCGGAAAATGGATGGGCAGTTGGCTCAACAGCTCACGGACTGCAACCGGCCCCCCCGTTGATGCACCAATCACCAAGACTCCTCCCGGCAGCCGCGACGCCTGACTATACGATTCCAGCGGTGGCTGCTGTGCCCGGCTTGGCAAGGGATCGCCATTCATGGCTGCCCCACCCGATGCCGAATCGCCCAATGAACGCGGCCGAACAGATCGAACCACTTTCACTTGGGCGGCTGCCCGTACTTTCGCCAAAATCTCCTTTCGTAACGTCTCAGGATTTGTGTCAGACTGCGGTGTATACTTTAATGTGAAATCCACGGCTCCTAGCTCCATTGCCCTCAGCGACAAACGCGCTGAGCGGCGACTGATACCACTAATCATTAAAACTGGCACCGGCATATCATGCATAATATGTTCCAGCGTTGCCAGCCCGTCCATTTGGGGCATCTCGACATCGAGCGTGACCACATCGGGACGAAGCTGGCGGATCTGGGCCAGTCCGGTGACCCCATCATTGGCTGTGCCAACTACCGTAACATCGGCAGCCGATTCCAGGTAGTTGGCTAGTAAGCGGCATATGAAGGGAGAGTCATCAATAATTAAAACCCGTGTCGGCTGCTTCATGCCTGTGCTAAGGTGCGTACTGTGTTGATGAGAACATCATCCGAGTATGGCTTGACCAGGTAGGCAGAAACACCGAGTTCCAGCGCCTTGCGGCGATGCTTTTCGCCAGCGCGTGAAGTGAGCATGACGATGGGAATGCGGCTGAGGTGATGGTTAGCCTTTAACGTCGCCGTCAGTTCATACCCATCCATGCGCGGCATTTCAATGTCCATGAGGATAGCATCAGGCAGGGTGATGCTGCTTTGCAGCATCTCTAACGCTTCCACGCCATCTTTGGCCGCCAACGCTTCCCAACCAACGCTTTTCACCAGATTGGTGACAACCCGGCGCACGCTCACAGAATCGTCTACAACCAGTACCGACAGCGGCTTGCTACGCTGGGTAGCGGCAGTGCTGGTGCGGTGGAACTGGCGGCGCGGGGCGGCCTGGGTTGGAGCGGCCATTAGTTCGGCGGGGTTGAGGATGAGAACCGGCCGGCCGTCCCCCATCAAGGTTGCACCCGTAACCCCATGCACATAGCGCAAGTGGTTGCCCAACGGCTTGACCACAATTTCGCGCCCCTCCAGGATTTCATCTACCATGAGCGCCATTTGGCGGGAGCCAGCATTGAGTACCAGTACCGGCACCCGTTCAATGCTGTCATCGGCCGGCTGCTTGAGGTGAAGCAGTTCGCCCAATTGCAGCAGGGGGTAAATGTTGTCGTTGAGCCGCACCACTGGCTCATCGCCCAAATGGGAAATATCACTGCGCTCGATGCGAGAAATGAGGTCTACGGCATTGAGCGGAATGGCAAAGGTTTCGTAGTTGGCCTTTACCAACAGTGCCCGGTTCATCGCCAGCGTCATGGGCAGGCGAATGGTAAAGATCATGTATTGACCCGGCTTGGAGTCAACGGCCACCGTCCCCTTGAGCTTATAAACGTTGCTACGAAGGACATCCAGCCCCACGCCGCGCCCAGATAGTTCATCCACCGTATCGGCAGTGCTAAAGCCTGGGGCAAAAATAAGCGAGTGCAGTTCGGCCTCACTCAGGG
>JAGQGA010000761.1 GCA_020432595.1 Anaerolineales bacterium
CCACCCCCGATAATACACAGGTCTGCCTCAACAACGTCTTGATCAGGCAATGACCGCGCATCAATCACCATAAGACAGCACACTCCTTGTTAACAGCCTAACAATACAATCGTGGGTAGGGGCGTATTGCATACGCCCGGGCGTATGCAATACGCCCCTACCCATTGTTATTTATACAAATTGGTGCATGGCATCATAGAGGGCGGGGATGGCAACGGGGTAGGGGTGGTACACCAAGTATGATTCCTTGTCGTTGAGAATTCGCTGCAACGCCTGCCGCTGAATCGTTTCGGCCTGCTCCAGCAGGTCGTTTTGCCGGTCGGGGAAGGCAAAGCGGAACTTGCGATAATATGACATCAGCTCTTCGCGCTCATCTTGCAGCGAAAAGACCATGCGCTCGGCTACTTCGGCGGCACTGATCGGCGTGACGGTAATATCGGCCGTTTCGTGGCTGGCAACGAGGAAGATTTTGTCCAGGCTGCCCACCATTGGCCCCATACTGCTGCCAAACAGCTTGTGGGGTTCCAAATGGACGTATTGCTGCCGTTTGACAATGGGGGTGGCGCGTTGCAGCAGCTTGGCCGGTTTGGTTTTGCCCAGCGAAGGATGGTTAGTCGCTTTTTCCATCGAGGAAACCACAAAATCCAGCCCGCGCAGTCGCGCTTTGTCGCTGGGGCTGACTTGTTCCCAATATTGGGGCAAATCTTGCAGATGCCAATCCCAAATGCGGATAGGTTCGGGAATGCCATACATCTTTTGGCCATCAGCACTGATGTAAATCCATTCGTCGCCAACGTGTTCGGCTCCCTGCGCCATGAAAGAGAGGAGGGTTTCGGTTTTGCCCCCTTTGGCCCAGCCGGTTGCCATGACCCCCACGCCGTTGTAGGTGAAGGCGGAGGCGTGCATGGGCAAGGCTCCTTTGCCGAGGGCGGTGAGGTTGATGATGGCGATGAGGTGGGGAACGGCCGTTAAGCCTCGCTCCACCACCATTTCAATCTGCTCACTGCCAATCTGGTCAAACGGGATTTGCACCTTGGCCTTGCTTTTGTGCTTGCTCCGCATCACCAAAAAGGCATCGTCGGTGAAGCCGGCTTCGTCCACACCCAGGTAGCGAATACGGCCGTTAATGGGAAATGTGTCTACAAAACGGATGATAATGTCGGGGTCACGGTCAAGCGTTGCCTGAATGGGGCCAATTTGACGAGTAATCATCTTAACTTCGTCGGCCGTAGCGCCCAACAAGCGGATGCCGACCATGCCGTGCAGATCATACTCGGTAACGGATTCGTTCATGGTTATGTGTTAACCTCTTGTTTTTTGATTTTGGGTGCAGCAAAACGGCCGTTTTGGCCTCAGTGTATCAACGCTCTCTAGCTCTCCATGCTGCTCCCAGCTTAAGGGATGAAAGTTACAATGTTTCTGAAGGTGATGCGTGAGAGGGTGTTGGGAGATAAGAGATTGGAGATTGGAGATTCAATCAATCTCCAATCTCCAATCGCCAATCTCCTGCTTTAATCAAACAACCGCGTCAACGTCGGCGACTGCCGCTGGGCAATGCACAGCCGCAGCAAACCCAGATAATTCGCCTTTTCCAGCTTGCTCCCGGTGAGTCGCGTCGCCTCTTTCAGGGCGCGGTGCATCCAGCAGGTGTAGAAAAGGGGTTCCCAGTAAACGCGGGGCAAATCAATCGCCTCGCAATACCGCTCAAAGGTTTTTACAACCAGGTCGCTTAAGGCCGAATTTTGCAAAAATTGCTGCTCAAACCCGGCCTGCCCATCCATGACACCCTGGGCGCGAGCCGCCCCCACGCAGTAGGAGCGCAAAAAGTAGATTAGATCCCACAGCGGCATTCCCTTTGGCTCCGATGCTTCCCAGTCAAGGAAAGCCGGCCGACCACTTTGCGTAATCAACACATTCCAAGTGCCGGGGTCGCCGTGTTGGAACACCGTTGGCAGCGGGGCTTTGCCCGTTTGCAGCGTCAAAAGCTGCCGCTCCAAAAAGGTGCGCTCCTCCTGCGACAGCTTGTAGATGCTGGCAAACTGCATATAGAGGTCATTTAGTCCCCGCGCCACCTGCTGCGGCGTGGCCGCCAGCGGGTCGGCCGTCTTCACGCTTAAGTCAATTAGCCAGTTGAGGGCGATGTTGGCATAGGGGCAATCGGCCGTTTTGTTGGTTTGCTTTTGAAACGGGGTGCCTTCGATGACGGTTTGACCCATCAGCGCCAGCCCACCGTGATGTTCCAAAAAGACGGGCTGGGGCAGCACTTCGGCATCCCCCACCCCTTTCTCCTTTAGCACGCTCAGCCCCAAAAATTCGTTTTCCAAACGGTAGTTAAACTCCGACCCTCGCGTCATTTTGACGACGATTTTGGGGGTGTTGGCCTGCTGGTCAAACAAAAAGAAGATGACCTTGCGTGAGCGGTACAGCCCGCGAGCAATTAGCCCCCAGCGAAAGCTGCCGCTATTCAGCCCCACTTTGTCCAGGGCTTGGCGCAGGTAGCGCGGCGGCGGTACGGCCAAGTCGGCATTGGCTGGCCCCACCAACACGG
>JAGQGA010000762.1 GCA_020432595.1 Anaerolineales bacterium
CATACCCTCCTTTCCAATCACTGCTCCCTATCAATCTTCCCAACTATCCAACAAATGATCCAACCCACTCTGCTGCTTGGCAGCACGTCGCCCAGTCGCCGACTGGGTTTGACGATTCAACAGCAGCAGTGCTTCTTGCAAACTCTCCGTAGCCTGGTCTTCACTCATGCCCGTTTGGCGAGCCAACTGCGTTGTGGCCCCGGTTGCCTGAAGATAATTCTTATCCAGCAGTTCGTCCAGATTAAACCCTTCCTGCTGGCTGGGTGTGCCACCACGACGAGCAGAATCACTGGGCGCAGCTTCTGCTGCCTGTTCCTTACGGCGTGAAAGCAATAACGTGATAGCCAGATTGATGACAATGAGTGCCACCTGCGGCGAAATACCCAGCTTGTCAGCCAGTGCCTCAGCAATTGGCTGCAAGAAACTATTATTCTGCCCACCCGGCCGGCCGCCACCCAAAATGTTACCAAGAATATCAATAATCGTGCTGCCGCTTGACGGCCGATCCGTCCCCGGTTCACCGCCCAGCACCCCTTTAATTAGCTCTGAAAGTGGGTCACTGCTGGGAAGCGGCTGTGGTTCCGGTGCGGGCTGCGAGGCTCCACCACCCAAAACAGCCCCAATCAAATCAGCCAACGGATCTTGCTCACTCTGCTGGGCGGGCGCACTTCCCCCCCCTAAAATGGCCTTCAACAACTCTTCCATCATGAGGAAAACTCCTTTCTTAGCGCAAATGTCGCCTGCAATCGCGGGATTTACGTCCTGTTTGGCTATTTCGCCCAAGTTACCCTATACAGTCCTCAACAACGAAACAGCCCTTGCCTGTTTACCATAACAACCTAATTGTTGCCATATTTTACCAAAATATCAAAAACACGTTGGGGAAAGTTAAAATAGGTGACTGCCACCTGGATTGATACATCTCTGGTAGCAAACACAGTACACATTTGAAGAAATCTGTGGCAGTCACCCAGCTTCCAATACGAGAGGTAGAAAGCAATCCAGTAACACTGATTGTCTGAGCCAGTACACTCCAGTAAAATTTGTGTTGCCCAACGTAATAGACACTGTCCCATGACTTTAGTCACACTGTTTTGCAAGGAATTGACCATGCCAACAACTGTTATCCGGGGCGGAACGGCCGTTATCGGCCACACCGTCACCCAGCAAGACATCCTTATTGAAGGCGAAACCATCCGCGCCATCGGCCAGCTTGCCGATTACCCCGCCGACCAGGTGGTGGATGCCAGCGGACTGCTGGTGCTGCCTGGCGGCGTAGACACCCACGTTCATTTCAATGATGTGTTTATGAACACCATCAGCGTCCACGATTACTACACAGGCACCCTGGCCGCCGCTTTCGGCGGCACCACCAGCGTCATTGATTTTTCCAACCAGGAAAAGGGTGCCACGCTCATGAGTACGCTGGCAGCCAAACACAGCGAAGCGGCGGGCAAGGCACTGATTGATTGGGGGGTTCACCCCACCATCACCGACCCCACCGACCGCACCATTGGCGAGATCAAAGACATCGTGGCGGCCGGGTCACCGACCATCAAGTGCTACATGACCTATCGCGCCGAGGGGCTGCTGATGGAGGAGCCGGAACTGCGGCGCATTTTGGCGGCACTGCGCGACGCGGGGGGAATGCTGCTGGTTCATGCCGAAGACAATGAGTTAGCAGAGGCGGGGATTGCCCGCTGTTTGGACAACGGGCTAACGAGTTCGGTGTACCATGCCCGCAGCAAGCCGCAGCTTGTGGAAGATACGGCCGTTCGTAACTGCATCAACATGGTGCGCGACGTGGGTGGTCGGCTGTTTATTGTCCACATGACTACGCCAGGCGGGGTGGCAATGATTGCCCAGGCGCGGGCAGAAGGGCTGGATGTGATTGGCGAAACCTGCACCCACTACCTTTTCTTCACCGAGGCGGTGCTGGAAGATCCAGACGCGCTCAAATGGATTTGCTCGCCTCCGCTGCGGGATGAGGCGGCGCAGGCGGCGTTGTGGCAGGGTTTGAAAGACGGCCGTTTATCCCAAGTCACCTCCGACGATGCCGCCTACAGTTGGGAGGCCAAGCTGTATGGCAAAGACCGCTTTGACCTGTGCCCCAACGGTCTGCCCGGCATCGAACCCCGCTTCCACCTGCTCTACAGTGCTGGGGTCGCCGAAGGGCGTATCTCCCTGCCCCGCTTTGTGGAACTGGTTGCCACCAACCCGGCGCGAACCTTTGGCATGACGCAAAAAGGGGCATTGCGGCCGGGGCTAGATGCCGACATCGTGCTGCTTGACCCCGCCGCCACCTGGACACTAGGAGCCGACAACTCTCACATGTCCACCGACTGGGTGGCCTACGAAGGGATGGAAATGGTGGGGCGCATCCAAAAGGTGTTTTCGCGGGGGGAACTCATCATTGACGGCGACCGCTGTTTGGCGGAGAGGGGGCGGGGGCGATATATCTACAGGAAGTTGAGTCAGTAATCAGTAATCGGTAATCGGTAATCAGTAGACTTGACCGATTACTGAT
>JAGQGA010000763.1 GCA_020432595.1 Anaerolineales bacterium
CCCCCGAATTTATCCGGCTGGTGCTAACGGAAAAATGGCTCCCCATGTTGACCGCCTTTCGCCTCATGCTCATTTTTACCCTGCTCGACCCGCTCAAGCTGACGACCGCCAGCCTCATTGGCTACATGGGCTACCCAGAACGCATTGTCAGGACGCGGCTGGCGCAGCTTGTGGTGCTGGGCGCGGGGTTGTTTGCCCTGGGGCCACGCTGGGGCATTGCCGGGGTGGCGGTGGCCGTAGACATCATGCTCTTTGTTGGTATTGCGCTCTTTTTCTGGCAAGTGCGCGAATTTGTAGATTATTCGGTGTGGGCAATGTTTGCCATGCCGACGCTGGCGCTGCTGCTGGCGGGTGGGCTGGCGCGGGCTGCGCTGCTGCTGCCTGGCGTAATGGGGTCAGATTGGCGCACGGGGTTGGTAAAAACGGCCGTTTTCACCCTCACCTACACCGTTATCCTCTTCCTCACCGAACGGCAGCAAATGACCCGTATGATCACCCAGCTCCGCCAGCACCTGCCGTCATCCAAACGCCCATTGGATTAGGTAGGCTAGAAGAAAATGGAACGCAGATTTGCCTGATTATCATGATTATCAGGTCAATCTGCGTCCCATCAATCTGTAAGCAAATGAAAATTCTCCAAATTGGTGTCCCCAAGAGCGGCAACTTTTGGCTGTATAAAATTGTGCAGAGCGTCATGACCCATGCTGGTCTGGCGCAGGACAGCTTTATTCAAAACCACCCCATTCATCCGCTGGCGCAAGCATGGCCCCTTAGCCACAGTGAACAGGCCAACATTGACGTACTCGACATTGAGCGTCATCGCTGCTTTTACCGCGTCAGCAGCGTTTTTCGGATGCCCATCGTGGATATAGATGCCTATTTGGCCGCGTGCAGCCATGTTTGGAGCCATTCCGCCTATAATCCCCGCAGCGAACGGGTGCTGCCCAAATTTGACAAAGTTGTCTACATTGTGCGCGACCCGCGAGACCACGCCATTTCCATGGCGCGTTTTGCCTTCACCCCCTACATGCAGCTTGTTTCCCCCCACGACGCGGCGGATCGCAAACTTTATTTGCGGCAACGGCTGCCGATGATGATCCGTGATTGGGTGGGGCATGTGGGGGGCTATTTGCCCCATGTACAGCGACTCAACATGCACCTGGTTTTTTACGAACGGCTGATCCACGCTTTTGATAGCGAAATGGCGGCACTATTGCGCTATTTGGAGCTAGAACCTTCCCCAGCCCTGGTGGCTCAGATAAAAAGAGATGTCGCTTTTGACACGATGCAGCAGCAGCACCCCGATCATGTGCGTAAGGGACAGGCGGGGCAGTGGCGGCAGCGGCTGTCGGCAAAACAAAAACGGCAGGCGGTGTGGCTGGCAAAGCCGCTGCTGACGCTGCTGGGTTATTCAGAAACGGCCGTTTCTCCCACCAACCTCCCCGCCTTGCCCGCCGACCTTTCCCCGGCATTGGTGCAGCAAACCGTGCGCCAAAGTCGCCGCCGTGCCTACCTTGTCCGCCTTTTCAACTGGCTAAACCGCCAAGAGTCGCCATGACCTTGAACCAAGTGACGATTCCCCTGTATGAATTTGCCGCCGATGGTGCTATCATGCCCAATCTGCTCTTCCACCGCAGTTGGGACAAGCTCCATAGCCGCTGCATAGAATACCCTTTTGCTGCCGCCCAGCTTGGCAACGTCCAGCGCATTTTGGATGTTGGCACGGTGAAAGCTGACCGCGTTTGGATTGAGTGGCTGGAGCAACTGCCGCTGGATGTCCACGCCACCGATTATGATGAGCCAGAACGGCCGTTTGCCAACCTTACCTTTCACCAGGGCGACGTGCGTCAGCTTTCCCTGCCCGCTGCCATGTTTGATCTCATTCTGGCCGTTTCCGTTATCGAACACATCGGCCTGCCCGACCCGCAGGTCAATGCGGCAACCCTGCCCGCTATGGACAGCGACGGTGATGTGGTGGCGGTGCGGGAACTGGCGCGGTTGCTCCGCCCTGGCGGCAAGCTGGTGATGACCTTTCCCTTTGGCCCCCAGGCGGAGCTGATTTTGGGGCAGTCGGCGCGCTGCTACTCGGCGCAAACAATACGCCGCTTTGAGGCCGTTTTACAGCCCGTCCAGCTTGATTATTACGAATACCAATTTAGCCGCTATCTGAATCGTTATGATGAATACCCGGCCCCTGTGACGGCTCGGCGGCTGGTGCAGGCGGCGGTGAATCGGCTGCGGCGGCGGCGCGTGGCGCGAACGGCCGTTCCTGTTCACCAACGCCCCCTGCTGCCCGGTGCTGTCACCTGGCGCAAACGGCCGTTCGCCACCACCCAAGCCACCCACCGTGGACACGTAGACGGCGTGGTGTGCGGCGTGTGGCAGAAAATGGGGGATTAGAGATTGGTTGGCCGTCTTCAATCTCTAATCTTCGATCTCCAATAACAATGGCAATGAACCTATTCCAACTTTTCCGTCGCTGGCGACAGCGGCAAAAAATTACGTTAACAGATTTAACGGCCGTTCC
>JAGQGA010000764.1 GCA_020432595.1 Anaerolineales bacterium
CCTGTTTTAACTGTCCCGCTGCATCACCAGCCTCACGGCCGGCGACATAAACGCTGGGATAAATGCTGGTGTTCGTCTTGGTATAGCCAACCAACATATCGCCACAAGCGTTAGGAGCAACGGCAGGGAAGCTGCGATAGTCACCGTTGGAAGCAAAGGTTCCCTGGTCGGCCAGCGCTGGCGTGCCGCTGCTCACATCAATAATATACCAGCGAATACAGTTGACGGTGCCGCTGCCGGGATTACAGCCTACGGTGTGGGTGGTATACAGCTTGCCACCCCAATATTTCACGTCCAGCAGCCGGTTATCGTTGCCCTGAATGTTGCTGCCGCCAAGCTGCGGCTGGCTCACGGGCAAGCTATAGCTATTGACCGTGACCGTACCGGCCTGTGTTAATGAAGCCGTCCCAAAGGGATCGGTCATTCTCCAAACAGTCAGCCGATTTTGGTTATTGCCATATTGAGCATCCACAAAGTAGTGGGGTTCATTGGCGTTGGTCGGCCAGCCGCCGCTGGTATAGCCGTGCATTTTGGCAGGCTGAATGGTGAAGTTTGTGCTGCCGACGTTGATTTTGACGCTGTTGGCCGATTGCCCGGCATACATGGCAAATTTGTCATAGGCAAAAACGTGGTTGCGCACAAAGGAGGCACCAAACATGTTGGCCGACAGGTAGAGGGCGTTTTGCCCAACACCCAAATGGGGATAGTCAAAGAAGTAGTCGGTGCCAGTGCCAGGGTTGCCGTCGAAGGAATAGAGCCACCATTGACCAGTCGCGCTATCGGTTTGAGAGACGGCAATACAGGCATAACCGTTGTCGCCACCGTTGACATTGGGATCATAGGCGGTGATGCCGAGGATGTAGCGCCCTTCCTTTTCGTCATAATCCAAATAGGGGTCAAACATGACAACACCGCTGCCGGTACCACAGTTTGCTCCCCAGAAATCTTCAAAGAGGGTGGGGCCAACCAGGCTGTTGCCCGATTTGTCGAAGATTTGGAAGCTAGTGTTTACCCCAACGATGATGTGGTCACGACCAACAGTAATGTCGGGATCGGGTGGCACGCCTTGCTGAGATTGGGTGTAGTCAATGGATTTGAAGTTGGTGCCGGCCGTCAGGGTAGAAGCAAGGGACTGTACGCTATAACTTTGCACCGAACGATCCGGCTTCTGCGCCAGCGATTCGGCCAGCAGCGTTTCATAAACGGCTTCGCTAACCGGCCCTTCGTTGGCCTCGATGTCAATTTCGCCAGCTAAATATTGCTGCTGTAGGCGGTCTTCCTTGCTGGGGCGGCTGGGCATACTGCTCATGTCAACCGAGGCGGGGCGAACGGCCGTAAATTGGACAATTTCAGCCGCTTGTTCGGGAGAAACGGCCGTTTCTCCTCCCTCGCCTCTTGTTCGACCAGGAGCCAACGCTTGCTGCACAGCATCATAACGCGCAACAGTTTCTGCGGCAGGGCCTGATGAACGGCTAATCAGCCACACACCAGCCAGCAGCACCGACACAACCAGTGCCACACGAACACTTTTAGACAACCATTTATTCAAGACCTTCCTCCACTCATTCTGACCTTTGCCAGCCTAGCAAAAGTGAGAGCGCAGATTGACTTAGACACCAAATGCAAAGGGGGGTTGCGCCTAAATCTGAACCAAATTAGAACCGCGAAATTGTTGCTTAAAGATTCCTATCTGGCAAGAAAATTCACACTTTTTTCCCTCCCACTTTTCCCCGTCCCGCCCCATTCAAGACCGCAAAATCATGGAAGCAAAGCAGTTTTATGTATCCAATAACCACTTACGCTTGGCGGTTCATGTTGTATGCTCCCAATGATTCATAATACCAATGATAAAACTCAGTCCGGGACAAACCCGACGCATCGCGCAGGGCATAGAGTGCCTCCCGCGTGGTTGCTCCTGGCTGTGCCGCCACGTTTTGCCGCCACGCCGCGCTTCCCCCAACGCCAGCAAACAAATCGGCTACTTGCTGCCGATGCCACCAAAACATATCGGCTGGCAAATCAGTTGGGGCAAAATAGCGCAAATCCAACACTTCATCTGCCTGTGGGAAGAGCGCACCGCCTGTTGGCCGCGCCGCAAACAACGCCAGATGAATATCATTCCAGGCACCAATCTCGGAATAAATGCCGACCAAACGGGTAATCTCGACGGTTAACCCTGTTTCTTCGCGGGCTTCACGAACGGCCGTTTCCGCCAACGACTCCCCCACATCCACCATACCGCCCGGCAAACACCACACCTCAAAATCCTCCCGCTTTGCCAGCAAAACCTTGTCATCCTGCACAATCGCTACCGTTGCCGCCAATCGAATCACCTCAGCCTCCTTGCCTACAGCCGCCAATAGTTAAAGCCCAGCCGCTCCGCTTCTGCGGCTGCAAAACCGCCCTTCACATCAACCAAAATTGGCCTCTCGACCGCACACAACCCCACCAAACCCGCCAGCCCCATCACCGCATACTCACGATGCCCCACGGCGATAATCAGAGCATCAATCTCGGTTA
>JAGQGA010000765.1 GCA_020432595.1 Anaerolineales bacterium
TGCCGGATCGGTTGGCGCTGCAAACGGCCGTTGAGCTACAGCCTCTCACCAACCAGCAAATCCAAACCTATCTGCAACAAACAGAGATCCAAACGGACGAGTTAGCCGGTTTGCTTACCCACAACGAGGCACTACAGGAGCTTGCCCAGCATCCCCTCCTGCTCCACATCATGGCCGTGGCTTACCAGGATGCCGCCATTGGTTCGCGCCCCACCGAAAGCACCTTGCTCCACGCTTACGCCCAGCAAATGTTTCGGCATGGGAGCACAGAACGGCCGTTTGCCGTGGCCCCCACCATGCGCTGGCTCTCCTGGCTGGCGCAGCAAATGACCCAGCACGGTCAAACCATCTTCGTCATGGAGCAAATGCAGCCTAGCTGGCTGGAAAACCCACGCCAGCAGCGGCTCTATGTCCTCCTTTCTCGCCTTGCCATTTCGCTTGTTGGCGGGTTGCTAGGTGGTCTCATCATCGGCCTGGGTCTCTTTCTTTTCTTTGATTTTGTTGACCTACGCGAAGGCCTGCTGCGCGGCTTGGGCGAAGGGCTAGTTAGCGGCACGCTGGCCGGTCTTTTTGTCGCCGCCCTCGACCTGCTCTGGCAAACACCGCCACCTACCCAAACCCAGACCAATTTCTACCGCATCGTGGTTAACATGCTCATCGTCGGTGTGGGCATCACCCTCGCCGTATGGCTGGGCATTGGCCTCATCTTTGGCTCCCTCAACTGGCTGGGATATAGCTACGCCGCCTGGTTCTTTGAAGGGCAGCAAGTTGGGCTGGTTACAGGTCTCTGTTTTAGCCTCATCTTTGGCTATGAACCACGCGGCAATCGCCAGGCCAGCACAACCGACATTCGCATTATTGAATATGTTAACCTGTCCACGCGGCAAGCAATAGAAGGAGGCATTATCGGTGCTTTGGCCGGAATCGCCATCGGCATTGCCCGCACCCAAATTGACTTTAGCGGCACCCCACTGGGCAACGCCTTTCCCAATCTACGCATTCTCTATGTCGCCATACCCGTTTTTATCGCCATTGGTGCCATTTTTGGCGGGCTGCAAGGCAGCATTCTCAACCCGCAACGGCTTAACCAAACGCCAACCTCTCTCTTTCGCTACATCTTGCTCATCGGCGGAGCCATCAGCGTGGCGTTTAGCATTTTGGGAGCCATCATTGGCGGTGTGGCAATAGGGCAAGCCGGGGCAGTGGCGTTTGGTGTTTATGGGCTGCTTATCGGCCTGTTAGCCATCGTTTGGTATGGGGGGTTGAATGCGGCCAAGCATTATGTTCTGCGTCTGCTGCTTGCCTGGTACAACCATATACCCTGGCGCTATTCACGTTTTCTCGATTATGCCACCAGCCGGATTTTTCTCCGCAAGGGGGGAGGTGGCTATATGTTCCTCCACCGCGCCCTGCTGGAATATTTTGCCACCCTGCCACCAGAAGCGGCGGCCGAGATGCCAGAGGCGAACCCGCCTTCGTGAGTAATTTCTAAATCCACCACGCTATCTCATCCCATTTCCCCAAAGATCATATAAAAATGTGGCCGGGCTTTTTCAAGTCCATTCTACTTTTGAGGAAAAACTATGCACACAAAACGGTATTTTTTGGTTTTATTGTTAACATTGCTGCTGGCTGCCTGCGGTGGTGAGCAGCCAGCGGTGGAAGAAGCGGTGGTTGGGGATGTGGAGGCAGGGGAAACGGCCGTTCCCGCTGAAGCCCCTGCCCCCGGTGTTCCCAACAGCGATAGCGCCGGTTCCCCCGTCACCTACACCATCGTTCAGGATGAATCTGAAGTGCGCTTTACGCTGAGTGAGGAGCTGCGCGGCAACCCCACCACCGTTGTCGGGCGCAGCAACCAAATTCGCGGCACCATTGGGCTTGACCTTAGCCAGCCGGCCGCCGCCCAAATTAGCCCCATCGTCATTGATGCCGCCTCGCTTGCCACTGATGAGAACATGCGGAACCGCGCTATTGGCCGGTTTATTTTGGTCACCAGCAGCTATCCCGAAATCACTTTCACCCCAACTGGCATCACCGGGCTGCCGGACAGCGTGACTATTGGCGAGCCGGTTAGCCTGAGCATTAGCGGGGATTTGGCGATTACCAATGTGACGTTGCCAGTGGTTTTTGAGACGACAGTAACGGCCGTTTCTGACACCCGTCTCGAAGGCCACGCCAGCACCACCATCCAACGCGCCAACTACAACCTCACCATCCCCAGCGTTCCCGCCGTTGCCAACGTCGCTGAAGACATCCTGCTAGAAATTGACTTTGTAGCCGAAGCCAATTAACCAAGAGACAACGCGAGCAATAGCTTATCACGAAGGATTAAAATAGGAACAAATCATGAACCTATGCGATTGGCGCGAGTTTGTTTTGGTGCTGGTTGATGTCCAGCACGACTTTTGGACAGACGACATGGCGCAAAGCCACCCTCACTTTCCCCGCAATGTTGCCCAACTGCTTACATTTTGCCGCGCTGA
>JAGQGA010000766.1 GCA_020432595.1 Anaerolineales bacterium
TGAGCAAATCATCAATTTGCGAGGGCACGTTATAGTCGGGGTCAACAATAATGCCCATTCTCTCAGCGGCGTACAGCACGGTAAGGATGAGGGAGCTGAGTAGACCAAGAAAGACGACGAAACGTTCGCCCAAGAACAGGGCGGCCAGCGTGAGCAGCATGATGAGGGTGACGATGGCCTGGTCGCGGATGCCGCCGTTGAAGGTGAGCGAGAGCATGATGGCCGCATAAGAGATGCCGATAATGAGGCTGCTGACCAAATACAAACGGCCGTTTTTCAGCAGCCAAACAAACACCACCGTCACGAAGAACATACAGCCGCTGGCAATTGGCCCGGCTGTGTCCTGGGTGGCTAGATAAACCAGCGGCGCGTAGATAGAGGTCATGCCAATGCCTAAAAGCAGGAGCAAATGAAGCTGCTTGGCAAGGCGGTCTTGCCGAGGGTCGGCATAGGTTGGTGGTGCAAAGAATTGTCTGATCCAATTATTCATGAATCCTCATTCATGACCCATGCTTGATGCAGCTAAAGCGGGGGGGTAAGAGGTGGCTTGGGATAAAAAGGCTATCAGCTTCTCTTCTTCAAACTCGTCTGCCAGGGTTGCAATTTCAGTGGCAAAGGAAGTCAGTTGGCTGTTCTCAGCGGCTAAGGTCTGTGCCTGTTGCCGAACGGCCATTAAATCACCTTTTAGCGCCGACGCCAGGAGTGTTTCCATTTGGGCTGGGGCGGGACGATGGTGCGCGGGGCTGGGGCTGTGCGGGGAAGAAACGGCCGTTTCCCCATACTCCCATGTCAACCCCAACTGCCTCGCCAGCGTCTCCAATAGCAGCCCCATGTCAATGGGCTTGGGCAAAAAGTCGCTGCAGCCAGCCGCCAATGCCTCCTGGCGGCTTTGTGCCGACACATTGGCCGACACCGCCACAATGGCCGTATGCTGGTGTGCGGGCTGCTGGCGGATTTGCCGCGCAGCTTCCAGCCCGCTGCAGCCGGGCATCACAATGTCCATCAGAATCAGATCGGGGCGGGTGGCGGTGGCTTGGGCAATGGCGGTTAGCCCATCAACGGCCGTTTCCACCACAAACCCCAGATCAACCAGCAGCCGCTGTAGCAGTGCCCGGTTTTGCTCCAGGTCGTCGGCCACCAAAATGCGCCGCCGGGTGCCGCTGTAGCCGGTGATGGGTTGTGGGGAGGAAACGGCCGTTTCCCCGGCTGGCAGTTCCACCACCGGCAGCGACAGATCAAACCAGAAACGGCTGCCAATGCCGAGGGTACTGTCTACGTGCAGTGTCCCCCCCATCGCCTCCACCAACTGCTGCGTAATGGCTAACCCCAGCCCAGTACCCTTGGCGCGTTGTTGTCGGTTCCCAACCTGTTCAAACGGCTGAAAAATACGGGACATCTCCGTAGCAGCAATACCTGTGCCGCTGTCCTGAATTGTAAAACGGAGCGTTGCCGCGTCATTTGCCGCCGTCAGCAGGTTGACCGACAGCTTCACAGCCCCTATTTCCGTAAATTTAACCCCGTTATCGAGCAAGTTGAGCAAAATTTGCCGCAGCCGCGTTTCGTCTGCCCAAACTATATGGGGCAGCGATGGGTCAAACTGGGTTTGGAAAATGATGTTCTTGGCCTGCGCCCGTGCCTGAATTAAATGGGTAACACCCGCCAAAAATGGGGTGAGATCAACTTCACTTGGCTCCAACGTCAACTTGTGCGCCTCAATTTTTGCCAGGTCTAAAATGTCGTTGATGAGCGTCAGCAAATGTTGACCGCTTTGCTGAATAACCTTGATGGCGGATCGTGTGTTTTCTTCATCGAACATGGGCTGGCGCAGCAGAATTTGCGAATAGCCCAGAATGCCGTTGAGCGGGGTGCGTAGCTCGTGGCTCATGTTGGAGAGGAAGTTGCTTTTGGCTTGGTTGGCAATTTCGGCGGTTTCTTTGGCAGCAACGGCCGTTTGTTGGCTCAATGCCAGCTCTTTGTTCCGCTCCAGCAATTCATGGGTTCGCTCCGCCACCCGCTGCTCCAACGTGTCGCGCTCTTGCTGCATTTGCCCCACGGCCTGCCGTTCCCGCTCCCACGCCACTTCAAATTCCCGCACCAGCGCCGCCAGGGCTGCAACAAAACCGCTATTGAGCATTAAAAACATGAGACCAAAAGTGATGATGTCGCCTGAACTAGGAATGGGGCTGGGCATGGCCGAAGCGGTGATGACAATGCGACCGACTGAAATTTGCCAGGCGAAATAGGCAAAAGTAGCCACGCTGAGTAAAACGGCCGTTATGCCGCTGCGCCATCCCAGGAACAACGTTGTGAGCGCTGAAAAAATGGTGAAATAGAGCCGCCAATCTTCGGCAAGGCCAAAATTGGCAATATCTACAACCCCAGCCAAATAGATGATGCCCAAAAATACTACAGCACGCAGCGTGAGGTTGATAGTGCGGAAGATACCAAAAAGCCAAATGATGCCAGCAAAAACAAGATAG
>JAGQGA010000767.1 GCA_020432595.1 Anaerolineales bacterium
CGGGAGCATTGTAGAAACGGCCGTTTCCATAGGCTGCTGGCTGGCAGTAACGCCCTCTCCTGCCGTTGATAGCACTATCCACTCAAGACCCATCGCCACTATTATCAAGGCTTTCCACCATGTCATGCGATTCTCCTGCATCAATAGGACGCTGATTCTCCTGATTTACCTGATAAGCCTGATCACGCTCTATCAGGTAAATCTGTGTCCTCATTTGATTCTTCGTAGTGGGCATTTGCCCATGCTGTCTCCTTTGCCAATGGGTCGTTTCAGGTGTCAGGCACTTTCTGTTTGGGTGCTGCTGAACCGTTTTCTCGCAGCGGGTTGGCAAATTCCTGCTGCTGCTTGGCCCACGCTTCCAGCCGGCCGACCACGCGACCGTTGATGCTGTTGGTGGGATAACGGCCGTTTTCCCCCACCTCCCCTGCCTCCACCCCCGTCAACAATTCAATCCCCTCGTCAATCGTCTGCATAGGGTAGATGTGGAACTGTTTGGCTGCCACGGCTGCCACCACATCCTGCCGTAGCATCAGGTGGGAAACGTTGGACGCGGGAATCAGTACTCCTTGCTCGCCGGTCAGCCCTCGCGCCTGACACAGTTCAAAGAACCCTTCGATTTTTTCATTCACGCCGCCAATGGCCTGAATTTGCCCATGCTGGTTGACCGAGCCGGTGACGGCAAACGACTGTTTGATGGGTACCTGCGCCAGGGCTGACAGCAGGGTGAATAGCTCCGCTGCCGATGCGCTGTCGCCGTCCACGCCGCCGTATGATTGTTCAAAAACGAGGGTGGCGGAGAGGGGAAACGGCCGTTCTGCCGCATACCGTGCCCCCAAAAAGCCAGACAAAATCAGCACTCCCTTGGAATGAATCGCCCCGCCCATCTCCACCTGCCGCTCAATGTCAATCACCTCCCCCTTGCCCAGCCGCACGCGGGCGGTGATGCGGCTGGGTTTGCCAAAGGTTTGCTGCCCCAGGGCATAAACCGCCAGCCCGTTGATTTGCCCCACCTGTTCGCCGCTGGTGTCAATGAGGATCGTATTTCGCAAAATCGCCTCTTGCAGCCGCTCGCGCAGACGGCCGGCGCGGTGGGTTTGGGCATTAAGGGCTTGCTGTACGTCCTCAGCCGCCACCAATTCCCGCCCCGCTTTGCCCGCCCAATAGTCGGCCTCGCGCAGCAGATCGGTGACAACCTGCATGTGGGTGGTCACCTTTTCCGTGTCCCCCGCCAGCCGAGAGGCGTGTTCGATGACGCGAGAAACGGCCGTTGTGTCAAAGTGATGCAGCCCCTCCTTCCGCGCCAACTCCCCAATCAGGTGAGCATAGGCCATGTTGTTGTCCTGGTTGCGCGGCATGTCGTCTTCAAAATCGGCCGCCACCTTAAACAACTCCTCAAAATCGGGGTCATAGGCACACAGCAAATAGTACAGCATTCGTTCGCCCAGCAGCACCACCTTGACATTCAGGGGAATTGGCTCCGGCTCCAGCGAGACGGTGCTGATCAGGCTCACCATCTGCCCCAGCGACTCAATCCGAATTTCCTGGTTCCGCAGCGCCAGCTTTAGCCCTTCCCAGGCGTAGGGTTGCAGCAGCAGCTTGCGGGCATCCAAAATGAGATAGCCGCCGTTGGCTTGGTGCAGAAGCCCCGGCTTAATCAGCGTGAAGTCGGTCAGCAGTGTCCCCATTTGCGAAATGTGTTCAATGCGCCCCAGCAGCGTGTGAAAGCGAGGTTGCTCCTCATAGACAACGGGTGCGCCGTGGTTTTGGCTGTGTTCAACCATCACGTTGACGGTATAGCGCCGCTCCAGCACTTCCTGGATGCTGGCATTACCAGGCGAGGGGCTGTCGGCGTTCAAAATGGCTTCAACGCTGTCCACCACATCATGCTGCACGGCGTCGAGATAGGCCACAACCTCTTCTAGCTCGTGATATGCTTGCCGCAGCTCGTTAAACAGCGGGGCGACGGCGTAGGCGGCTACTTCTTCATTAAGCTGGCGGGTGCGCTGCTGGATTTCCCGCTGCCACTGCGGCAACTGCTGCATAATCTGGTTGAGTGCTTCCTGTAGCTGGGTCACTTTTTGCTCAATGGCAGCTTGTTCTTCCTTGGGTAACTGCATAAAAGCGTCAGGGCTGATGACTTTGCCATCTTGCAGCGGGGCAAAGGCAAAGCCGGCCGGGGTTTGCAGCAGCGTAATGCCCTGGGCGGCGGCTTGCTCCTTCAGTTCTTCCAACGCCTGCTTTTCTCGTTCGCGCACCGACTGTTCAATCCCTTTGCGGCGGCTTTGGTATTCATCGCTGCTAAAGGCGGCGGGGATGACGTTGAACAGGGTGTTGACAAGCTGCTTCATTTGCTGGCTAAATTGCCCGGCTTGCCCGGTGCCCATTTGCAGGGCGTTGGGTTTGTGCGGCTGGTCGAAGTTGTAGACGTAGCACCAGTCGCTGGGGAGGGGTTCGCTGGCCGCCGTTTGGG
>JAGQGA010000768.1 GCA_020432595.1 Anaerolineales bacterium
ACCCCGTCGGGGGTAGCGTATGGCGAAATGGCGGGCTGGCTGACGGGGGCAGTCATGACGGACTTGACCGTGGATGAGGCGGGGACGTGGGTGGTGGTGTTGACCTATGCCGATGGGACAATGGGGTATGTGGTCTGGAACCCGGCGTACCGCAGCGATGCGCCGCTGGATTTTGCCGTTCCGGTGGCGTGGAAAGTAGGCGTGCAGCGAGATTTAACTGGGGGAAGTGTGGCGTTGGCGGATGACAGGGTGAGTGTAGAACAACGGCCGTTTCTCCTTCAGCCCACGCCACCCACCAGCCACATTTGGCTGCCGCTGGTGCGTGGGTCATAGGTCAAAGGCTCACATATTTTGCGGGAGCAACAAATTTGATGCGTGGTGCGTGATACATGCCACATAAGCTTTTCTACGCACCACCCATCACGTCCGGTTATTCGTCCTTCTTCTGCTGTTTTTTCTTCCTTTTTTCTTTCGTGCTGAGCTTAGGTTTATTATCTTTCCCTTTTTTGCCTTTTTCTTGTCCTTTAGACATCTTGCTGTCCTCCTGGCTGCTACGGCCAACTGAATGGATTGCTACAAGGCAGGCATTGTTGTCATGGTGCAGATTAACGGCCTGCATCGTTACATCTTAATTATAAAATTCTTTTGACCTAGGCTCAATGGTGAATGCGGCTAGGTTGATGGAAATGGGTGAGGTAGTTCAAGCTACCACAGCAGAAAAATCCCGATGGCGACCAAAAACAGATAAACCAAACGGCCGAAAAGCACCGCCGGAATGTGGTGGTGCAGCTTGCTGCCGCTATAAAGTGCCAGCAAGGCCACCGGGGTGGCAATGGCCGCAAGCTGGAACAGATTCACCGACCACATACCCGCTGCCGCGTGGCCGATGGCAGTGAGCAGCCCCACGGGGAGAAAGTAAGCTTGCAGCGTAGCGCGAAATTGGTCAGGTGTCCAGCGGGAAAGGATGCCATACATGACGATAGGTGGCCCGTTGGTGTTGTACGCCCCACTGAGGATGCCGGAGACAAAGCCAAACAGATAGATGAGCCAAGGGTGGCGCAGGGTAGGCAGGCTGGGAGTGAAAAGATTGTATAGGCCAAAAAGGATGAGCAGTACGCCCAGAAGACTCAGTATGAGCCGTTCGGGGGCAACATTGACGAGCCATAGGCTGAGAGGGATGCCGCAAGCGGAGGCAAGGATGAGATGGCCGGCCGCCCGAAACTGGATATCGCGCCAACTTTTGCTGAGAAAAACGGCCGTGTAGACGAGGCTCACCAGGGCAAACAGCGGGGCTGCCACCCGCACCCCCGCTACCAGCGATAGCAGCGGCATTGCCAGTAAAGCATCGCCAAAGCCGACGGTGGCGCGGGTGAAGGCGGCCAGAAAGAAGATGGCGACGATGAGGAGGGTTGTGGAAAGGGTGAACTGCATTCTGTGTTCCTTTGTGCAAAAAAGCGAGATTATAGAGCAAGTTTTTGATTGCGGGAACCCTGCTCGACATCCCCCCATAACATGATACGATTCACAAGTTGATTAAGGAGACCATCCACATGACCCGACGTGAATTCAGTGTAGCCGATGCCTATGTTTATGATCACCGATCTTCCCTGCGTTGGCTACAATCCCATATCCAGCGTTACCCCCTGCTGCTGACTACGTTTTTGCTGACTACCCTGGGCATGGCAAGCTCGCAAAGTTTATCGGCCGTTGCCGTGGGCAACGCCTTCGACAAGGTGCTGGGCGGCGGAGATGCCGCTGCTTTGACGATAGCTGCTCTCTATGTCGTGGCTGCCTACCTGGGTTATGGGCTGTTTGACATCGTCAACAGCTTTGCCATTCGCGTGCTGGCGCAGCGGGTGGAGCGCAACACCCGTGACGAGCTGTATTTGAGTTTGTTGAGCAAAAGCCAGACCTTTCACGGCCGGCAGCGCGTGGGTGATCTCATGGCGCGGGCCACCAACGACGTGCAGCAGCTTGGGCTATTTATCAGCCCGGCGTTGGGCATGACCATTGAGTCTATCCTGACCCTCATCATTCCCCTCGTTACCATTGCCACGCTGGATGTCAAGCTGCTGGTGGTGCCGTTGCTGTTTTTGGTGGGCGTAACGCTGGCACTGCGCCAGTTCAACAACAATTTGCGCCCCATTGCCGACCAACTGCGGGCTACGTTTGGGCAAATGAACGCGGGGCTGGCCGAAACCATTAGCGGGATTGAGGTGGTTAAAGGGTTTGCCCAGGAGCCGGCCGAAGAAGACCAGTTTTCCCACAACGCCCGCGCCTATCGCAACGCCTTTGTCCGCGAGGGTGAGGTGACGGCCAAATATTTGCCGCTGTTGCTTTATGGGTTGGCAATTGGCCTGGCCTTTGGCCACGCCCTGTTTTTGTTCCAGCGAGGGGAAATTTCGGTGGGGCAGGTGATTACCTACATGGCGTTGCTGGGCACGCTGCGGACACCGCTGCGCTTTTTGCT
>JAGQGA010000769.1 GCA_020432595.1 Anaerolineales bacterium
GTGCATGGGAATATCCACAATGCCAAATTCCCCCGACTCCTGCGCCAACTGCCCATACCAGCGCGGCACGTCGAGGGCAAAGGTGGGGTAGGTGACGATGGTTTCGCTGAGGATGAGGAGGGAAAGAACGGCCGTTGTCAGGAGGGAAGATCGTGGGGAGTGGGGTGTGGAGTGTGGGGTGTGGAGTGTGGAGTGGCGATGTCGGCTACCAGGCTGGTTAGTTCGTAGGGGGTGTTGCCGAGGCGGGACAGTTGTTTATGGGCAAAATCGGCCGTTAGCCCCTGGTTTTGCGCCGCCACCAGTGGCTCTGGCGATTGCACAGTGGCGGTAATGTTAGGCTGCTTGTCCAGCGTCCAGCGCAGCGTTAGCGGTTGCCCAATGCGGGCGGTGAGGTGAACGGTGACGGGCTGTTTGTGAACGGGGGTCGTTGCTTGCAGCAGCGGCTTGGTCACGCTGTCCAAATCGGGGTCGTGGGTGCGCCAAACGTGGTCGCCGGGGCGAACGCGGCCAAAGTTGATCATGCCGTTGCCGAAGGTGAGAACAACCTGGTCGTGGCGCTGCGGCAAAACGTGGTAAATGCGCCCCCCTTCTTCTGGCTCGTTGGGGCTGCGCCAGTTGGCTGCATCAAAAACAACGCCGTCGCCGGGTTTGAAGGCAGGGGCATCGGGCAGGGGAGCTACCACCACGCGGTCGGGCAGCACGCGGACGACGTTGCCCAGATGGAGACCGCGATGCCGGGGAAAACGGCCGTTTACCACCGCCTGATGATTCGTCCCCGTGACAAAATATGGCCCCAATCCCCGCGAATACACCTGCTCAAGCTGCTGCTCCTCGGCGCGGCTGATGGTTAACGGCAGCCCCGCCCACGCCTCATCCACGGCGCGGCGGTACGCCTGCGTGGTCAGTGCCACATAGCTGGCATCCTTGTACCGTCCCTCAATTTTGAGTGCCGACACGCCCAACTGCACGATTTCGGGCATTTGTTGCAGGGCGTAGAGGTCGCCGGGGGAAAGGAGGTAGCGGGTGGCAAATAACGGCCGTTTTTCCCCATCCACCATCAGCTCATACGGCAAGCGGCACGCCTGGGCGCACTGTCCCCGGTTGGCGCTCCGCCCCCCCCACGCCTCCGAGGAAAAGCATTGGCCGGAATAGGAAACACAGAGCGCCCCGTGAACAAACATCTCCAGTTCGCAATCCGTTTCGGCGCGGATGGCGGCAATTTCTTTTAGCGACAGCTCCCGCGCCAGCACCACCCTGCTCACCCCCACCTGCTGCGCCAGGGCAATCCCCTCAGCACTGGTGATGCTCATCTGCGTGCTGCCGTGAATGGCAAGATCGGGGGCAATCTGGTGCGCCAACTGCGCCATCCCCATATCCTGCACAATAATCGAATCGGCTCCGGCGGCGGCAATGGCGGCCACGGTGCGGCTGGCCTCGGCCAGTTCGTGGTCAAAAACGAGGGTGTTGAAGGTGATATATCCCTTCACTCCGCGCCGGTGCAGCGTTTGCATCACCTCCGGCAGTTCAGCCAGGGTAAAGCCGACCTTGGCGCGGGCGGTGAAGTGGGTTAGACCAAAGTAAACGGCATCGGCTCCCGCCTCAATGGCGGCATTAAGTTCCGGCCAGTAACCTGCCGGACTCATAATTTCGGGTTTGGGCAAGCGTGTTATCATGCGGGAATTGTAGCAAAGAGGGGGGAGGGGGGGCTAGGGAAATGGGGATTCGAATAGCTGGGCCATCTACCCATGTTGAGCAGCTTTACTAGACCTAGTATACAAGGGCGCAAATAGCGAATATCCTTCCGTCTAGCGTTCTCTTCTAAAACAGATGGCAATTTAGTAGCCAAGGATTCTGATCCTCGGCTAGGGCTAAAAGTCATAAAGAATATGCCCCTCATTTGCGCCGCAGGGTGTTAATATCCCTATCATCACTCAGCCTTTACAGGCGGCACCGCCGTTGGAAGGCAGGTTTGGTATATTTACTTGCCCTGCTTTAGAAAATGGGCTGCTGGTAACGGCCGTTGAATTCACCATTTCACCTGATGGGCAGATGGTGGAACATACGCGGGGGCAAAAAGTTGCCTAGTGTTATGGTCAGAATGAGGATTTTGAATTCCTCGAGGAGCTGGGGGTAAAAAGAGCGGTTTATGTGCCGGGGAAGATCAATATAAGCTGTTGTTGTATTCCAATGCTCACCGGGAACATGTGCTTGGCAACCAATTAGACTGTGTGCGGGTGCCGGCAGCAAGGGAAAACGGCCGTTTCTCCAAACCCTTGACATCCTTCACAATTGGTGGCATATTTGCCACCATGAGAGTGATTTTAGATACAAATGTACTCGTTGCAGCCTCCCGCTCGCGTCGCGGAGCCTCTTATCGGGTTTTACAATTAATTCCCGACACGCGCTTTCAAATTTGTCTTTCTCACCCACTCTATTTGGAATATCTCGATGTGTTGTTAAGACCTGAT
>JAGQGA010000076.1:0-7570 GCA_020432595.1 Anaerolineales bacterium
GTTAGGATCCGAATACCAAAGTTGCCCACGTTCGGCCGGTTCCAAATCAGCATAAACCGGCACATTAGAAGCCTCTTCAATCCAGGCTGCATAAGCCTCCGGCCCCATTACCAACACTTCAGCCCGCATATCAGCATGACCTGTACCACAAATTTCGGCACAGCGAACCTTGTATGTACCTTCTTTTGTTGGTTCAATGCGTAGCTTTGTGGTTTGCCCAGGAACCAAATCTTGCTTTACGCGGAATTCAGGCACCCAAAAAGAGTGAAGAACATCTACAGAATTCAGCTCTAGCACAATGGGTTGCCCTACCTCTAAAGCCAGTTGCCCAGAAACAAGTGCTTCATGCTCAGGGTAGGTAAATTTCCAACCCCACTGCCGTGCTTCCACCTGAATCGTAATTTCCCCCTGTTGGGGCGCAATTAAATCATTAAGCAGAATGGCTCCATACACACCAAAGCCTAATACGACGACCGTAGGAATAACCGTCCAGCCGATTTCTAAAGCTGTGTTGCTATGAATATGCGGTCCGTCTTCATCATCGCCAGGGCGCCGCCGAAAAACAAAGGCGGAATAAAGCATGAGCACCATGATGAGCGCAAACAGGAATGAGATCATCCAAAAATGAATGCTAAAAAACCCATCTATGGGGCCGGCTTGAGCACTGGCGGCAACCGGCAGCGTAAAAAGCCAGCCAAAGAACACGCGCAGGAGCAATGTTACAACCACAATTAGAACAGCAACGATAGCAAGGTGTCTGCTATTATTCATCTTTCTTTCCTACCTACTTCACGTGCAGCATACATGCAGCACCGTTATACGGGGGTGTTTAGATAGACAGCAAAGCCAATGCCCAGACCCACAACAAGCAGCCCAGTGAGAATGACAACAATCATATCCCAGGGAATGGTTGGGGAATCGGTATCTGCTTCTTTGAGACGACGGGGTCGCATCCGCAGAGCCAGGTAAATGGCGAAAGCAACAACGACAATCCACGTTATCATTGAAGATACGTTAATGATAGGCCCACCAAATATCTTGCCAAGTAGGGAATCCCCAACTACCAGTTCGTTAGCGGGGTAGAAGGTGCGCATAACCATCATGCCAAAAAAGATGCCAAACATAATGATAATGAGCGAGGTTGACCAAGCTGACCAACGCGGCATTTCATGAGATGGCATCGGATTGGGTTTGCGGTCAATTCGCATTCCTTTTATGTCGCTGTTGACTTTCTTTTCCAGGGCTTGCTCGCTGGCTTTATAGTTGTCATCATCTTTTGCCCGTTGGATAAAATTAGCCAGAAAACGATAGAGGAAGGCCAGGACAATGCCGGGAACGATGACTGCGCCAATAAAGAAGGCGGCTAAAACACCAAAAATGACGAAGCCATTAACGGTACTAACGTTGAGCTGCTCTGCCAACATGGGGCCAATGCCGGGAATGGTGTCCAGGGCAATTTGCTCTGCTGCCACGGGTACGCGGGATGGTGTAACGCCACCGCCACCGCTAAATAAAGAGGGCCAAACGGCCGTTAAGACACTTGTTGCCACCAAAATGGCAATAATCATTCCCCAGTTTCGTAAAGATTCTTTGTTGCTCAAGAGACTCTTCTCCGCTTACTTGGTTATTGGCAAACAAACCATTTTTACTCAAATTTAGCTGTTTGCTCCAACATCTCTTCCGTTTGTGTATTTTAGCACAATCAAAGATGCAGGCAATTTTACAAAACCGCCCGAATATCGGTGCCGCTATTTTCCAAAACGAGATAGATAGACGTTATTTCCCGCTATTATACCTATTCTTGGCTAAACAGGAATAGCAATTAACCCCAAGGCACCGGGGCCAAGATTAATAGCAACGGCCACAGCCATGTCTACCGTCATCAGTTCATGAATGTTAAAAGTCGCTTCGGCCTGTTGGCGCAATTGGGCGGCATCAGCCGGGGAATTGGCGTGGATGACGGCAAGCTGCACGGGCTGGTTGCCCACGCCCTGGTGAACGGCATCCACAATGTGGCTGATGGCGCGTTTACGGGTGCGAACCCGGCCGGCCTCTACGACAACCCCATCTTCCAGCCGCATAATGGGTTTGATGTTGAGCAGGGAGGCCATTACCGATTTGAGAGAGCTGACGCGCCCCCCTTTGACGGCATATTCCAAGCTATCAATGGTAAAAATGACTACCATGTCGGCAACCATTTTTTGCAAACGGCCGTTAATGACATCTGCAGAAGCCCCTTCCTGCGCCAGCCGTGCCGCTTCAATTGCCATAAACCCCTGGGCGGCGGTGGCGGCTTGGGAATCAAAAACACGGAAGGTGCCTTTGCCCGCCAATTCCTGGGCCGCCTGGGTGGCAGAAGCGTAGGTGCCACTTAACTTTTGGCCGACGGTAACGGTGTAAATTTCATTTTCACCGCGTGCCAAAATTTCGTCATATTTTTGCACAAATTGATAGGGGGTTGGCTGAGACGTTTTGGGAAAGCTGCTGGCCTCAACGGTTTTGGCACGCTCATAAAATTTGGGGATATCCATTTCAATACCAGACAAATATTGTTCGGTGCCAAAGGCGATGTTGATGGGGATGATTTCGACATTGTATTTTTGGGCAAGTTCTGCTGGCAAATCACCAGCGTCGTCCATGAGGATTTGCATTTTGTTTTCCCTCGTTTGATCAGTGAACCGGGTTTGCTAACGTTTGCGGCCAAACGGCCGTTGTAGAAACCGCAGCCCCTTCTTTTTACTTTCTTCCTGATTAGTTGCCCCTGTTAGCTCTTCACGCAAGGAAAGCAACGTTCGATGATACAGAGACTTGATAGCTCCTTCACTGCGCCCCATAATGTCGCCAATTTCTGCATTGGACAACCGATCTACAAATTTTAATGACAGCAGTTCCTGGCGGTCGGCCGGTAAACGGCGTATTGCCAGCATCAACGTTTCCTTGTCCTCCATCATCTGCGTGGCAAATTCTGGCCCTTCCCCTGCAAGCTGCCACTGCGACACATCATCCAGAGCAATGAGCTTACGGCGGCTGTTGTCGCGGTGCCAGTTGGCAACCAGGTTGTGGGCAATGCGATAAAGCCAGGCAGAGAACGGCAGACCTTGGTCACGGTAGTTGGGCATATGGTTCATGGCTCGGATAAAAATTCGCGCCGTCAAATCCTCGGCATCGTCGCTGTTGCCGGTGCGGTAGTAGACATAATTGTAGATACGGTCAACATACCGCTCATACAGTTGCCCAAATGCCTCTTTGTCGGTTTTGGCTCGCTCAATCAGAGCGTTTTCGTCAATGCCAGAATCCAATGGTTTATCCTTTGCTGCCGCCGTCTCTTGTTAGCAGTATATCAAAATCAGAGAAAGTGTCAGGTTTCTATCTTGACGCACTTTTGGGGGTACGCTATGCTCCCATCTTATGGCAGAACGGAGTTCATCAGAGCGTAGCGGGGTTGATGGGGTGGGGTGCGTTGCCACGCTCCTGGTTTTGCTTTTGGTCATTTTTGTCGTGAGCACGGTGTTGGGTGGTAGCGGACAGGACGATGTGGCTGAGGCAACGGCCGTTCAGACCGCCTTAGCCGCAGTGACTGCCACGAACACCCAAACGGCCGTTCCTTCCCACACTCCCACCAACACGGCCACGCCTACGCAAACGGGCACCCCCACGCAAACGGCCTCCCCTCCGGCCACCTCCACCTTGATTCCAACAGTGACAGAAACGGCCGTTCCTCCCACCGATGCCCCACCCACCGCCACCTTCACGCCCACCGTGACCCCAACCCTGCCGCCGCTGCCCACCCCCAGCGGCACCTACAGTTGGACGCTAAAGGTACCGATTTTGATGTACCACTACATCAGCGTGCCGCCCGAAGATGCCGACGTGTACCGTACCGACCTCTCCGTGGCTCCTGAAGATTTTCGGGCACAGATGCAATATTTGGCCGACAACGGCTTCACCACCATTGATTTGTATGATTTGTCGCTGGCAATTACCGCCAAAATTGAGCTGCCAGAAAAGCCGGTCATCATCACCATGGATGATGGCTATCTGGATAACTACACCGAAGCGTTCCCCGTTTTGCAGGAATTCGGCCAGAAAGCTACCTTCTTTATTGTGACTGAGTTTGTGGATTTTGGGCGCAAAGGGTACATGACCTGGCCGATGATTGAAGAGATGGCGGCGGCGGGGATGCGGATGGAGCCGCATTCGCGCACCCACCCTGACCTGCGTGAACGGGATCGGGATTTTCTGGTGTGGGAGATGTTGGGGCCGCAGGAGACGCTGGCGGCGCATATTGGCTACACTCCTCGCTTTTTTGCTTACCCCGGCGGCAGCTATGACGAAGATACGATTACGATGCTGCAAGAGCTGGATTTTTGGGGGGCGGTGGTGACGGCCGGTGGCAAATGGCATGGGTTTAATGACCGGTATGAGTGGACGCGAGTACGAATGCGGAACACCACCCACATTGCCGAGTTTGCTGATTTTGTGGATGCGGGTGATCACGTTGGCGGTAAACCGCCAGGTGGGTAGGGGCGTATTGCATACGCCCTCTTCGGAATGGTTGTCATGATAAAACGGCCGTTTTTCTCCCTCACGCTCACAACTTTGCTGCTGCTTAACCTGCTGTCCACGCGCAGCCTGTTTGCCGCCACCAACCCCGCCGCCTATTTGCCCATCATCAAAGCCCACTATCCGTTTGCAAAAACGGCCGTTAGTCCGGCTTACCTGCAAAACTTTGCTAACAACGCTGGTTGTCATTGGCTTGGCATCGCCGGAGGCTTGCAAGATGCCAACGGTAAACCAACGGGCGTGGGCGATTATCAGGTACACGTTTGGGGCAGCGGCATTGATGAGCGTGTGCCAATTGGCAGTGCCTCGGCTTATGGCCCAGCGGGTTGGGAGCAATTTTTGTTTAGTTCGCCTGTCGTTCGCAGCTATTGGGTGCAATTGGAATGGGTGAGTGGAACGGCCGTTTCCGCCATCTATCCCATCATCACCCGCGCCAGTTGCGATGAAAACCTGGTTTGGTTTGATTTTCAGGCCAACCAGCCGTAACGTTTTGTATTTGTCCAAAGGAAAAAAGAGGCAAGATAATGCAACATAACCAAGGAACATTTAAAGGTGCAGATGGCCTTGATCTGTTTTACCAGAGTTGGCACCCCGAGGGCGGAGCCGAGGCTACGCTGGTCATTGTTCACGGGCTGGGGGAACACAGCGGCCGTTATCCAAACGTGGTTAACCACTTTGTCCCCAAAGGGTATGCTATTTACGGCTTTGATAACCGTGGGCACGGCCGTTCGCCGGGGCAGCAAGGGTATGTCAACAGCTTTGATGAATTTGTGGCTGACGTGGGCGCGTTTGTGCAGATGGTGTCGCAGCGCGAGGCAGGCAAATCGTTTTTTCTGATGGGTCACAGCATGGGCGGGTGCATTGTTTTGAACTATGTTATCAAACACCCCGAAGGGCTGGACGGCGTGATTGCTTCGGCTCCAGCGGTGGGCGCACTGGACATTCCCCCCATTTTGCTGCTGGTAAGCCGCGTTATGGAAAAGGTGGCACCCAAACTAAGCGTGGCAACTGGGCTGGATGCAACGGCCGTTTCTCGTGACCCTGCGGCTGTGGCAGCGTACCAAAATGACCCGCTGGTTCACGGCAAAGGCTCGCCGCGCTTTGCGATGGAGTTCAAGCGGAGTGCTGAATGGGCACAGGCCAACGCCGGCCGTATCCAACTCCCCCTGCTCATGGTTCACGGCAGCCATGACCGGCTGGTGAACGTGGAAAACAGCCGCACCTTTTTTGCCAGCCTCACCCAGCTCGACAAAAAGCTGCTGGTCTATGAAGGTGGCTACCACGAACTCCACAACGATATTGAGTATGAGCAGGAATTAGCCGATATTGAGGCGTGGTTAGCGGAGCATCGGTAATCGGTAATCAGTAATCGGTAATCGGTAGCCTAGACTGATTACCGATTACTGATTACTGATTACACTTCTTACGGGGTAGGCGTTGGGGTAATGGGTTCGGGGGTGGAGCCGACAAGCTGGGGTTGAGGCAGGATGCGTTCGGCCAACACGGTGTCGAGTTCATTCCACGCCGTTTCCAGGTCGGCGGCGGCGGTGGTGGGGTCGTCGGGCAGGTTGGCAAAGGCCAGAGCCAGCCGCCCTTGCACCGCTTTGTAACTGTTGGCTACTTCCTCGCTGCTTGTGGTGACGAGCAAATCCATGGTGCGAACGGCCGTTTCCACATCATCCCCCGCCAGCCCCACATTGTTCTCCGCCAGCCGCAGCCGCGCCCGCGTAATCAGTTCCCATACGCGGAACAAAGCCAGCACCTCACGTAGCTCCTGCGTCCGGGCATCATCTGCCGCCGCTTGCTGCAAATCGGTGACAGAGGTGTCGAGAACGGCCGTTTGTTCTTGCAACCCCGTCACCGCCCCGTCAATTCGGTCAACCGTTCCCCCCAGCGCGTCCACTTCGCCGCCCGTGCGGTTCAAATCTGCTTGCAGCGATGTGATAGCCTCTCCCAGCGAGGCGATGTCGTCGAGTGCCGTTTCGCCGCTGCTGTTGGCAACGGCAAGCTGGCTGTTTAGCGCATCCAGCAGTTCGCCTTGGCGCGAAACAGATTCAGAAAGGGTGTCGGTAACGGCCGTTTGTTCCCGTGCAAATGCCGCCAAATCCCGTTCCGCCCCATCCAACTGCGCCTGCCGCGTCATCTGTGCTGTTTCCAGCCCGTCAATTTGCGCCGCCAGCGAACCTATTTCCCGCGAATTGGCCTCAATTCGCACCGCTGTGCTGTTGAATGAACGCTGCAATTCCTGATAGGCAAAAAAGCCAAGCAGTGGCAGCCCCACCAAAAAAGCAATCAAAATCAACGTAATGATCGTCGTGCGGAAAACCCAGTACAGGCTGCGCCCCAAACGCTGGCCGAAACCGGGTTGTGGTTCTGAACTCATGAGCAAAACTCCTCAAGAAATAGGACGCAGATTGACCTGATTTTCCTGATCAGGAAGATCAGGCCAATCTGCGTCCCATTTTCATTCTTCATGGTGGGCACTCGTTTATGAAACCCCCCGCTTCATTATCCCGACGGGGCAAAGGCGGTGGCTGTGGGGCGGGGTGTGCGGGTGGCGGGTAGGGCGGTGGTGGGTGTAGGGGCTGGAGTGGGTGTGTCGCTGGCGGGAACGGCCGTTGGTGTAACCGTCTCACCTGCGGGCACATCTAGCGTTAGCAGCAAGTCACGCAGCCGCGCCAGAAAGGTGTTGAACGTCTCCGCTGCCACCGTAATCGCATCAATTTCCTGGTCTAGCTGGGTCGTTGTTTCCGACAGGTTGGTGATGTCGGCCTGGGTTGTGGCTACTATGTGTGCCACGGTTGCCAAATCGGCCTGGGCAGTGGCAATGTCGCCGCTGCTTTGCTGCTGTTGCAGCACCAAATCGCCGCTGCGGGTAGCAAGGATGCTGACGGCGTTGCCGAGTTGCGCCACTTGCGCGGCCAAATCCCCTTGTGCCGCCTGCGCCCCGGCCAGTTCCTGCTGAATTTGGGCATCGGTGCGGCTGAAGGCGAGTGAACCATCGTTG
>JAGQGA010000076.1:7667-13757 GCA_020432595.1 Anaerolineales bacterium
TGATGGCGGCCAAAATGCCCAGCGTTACCCCCACGCCGATGAGTGCCCCCAAAACGACGGCCAGAGCCGCAAACAGGCAGCCGCGCCGCCTCGACATACCGGGAGCTGGCAAAGGAGGCATCATTTCCAGGCGCGGCGGTGGAGGGACAACGGGGGGATTGGTTAACGGCCGTTCTTCTTCCTCTTTTACTGTTTCCACCACCGCTTCCTCTTGCTCAACCGCTGTCGGTTCTGGAATGGAAACAACGATGCCATTGGCTTCGCCTTCTGGCTGAGGTTCGTCTAGGCTGCCAACGGTAATCTGGTTGGCAAACTCCTGCACCATCCGTTCGCTGATGCCGGAAACGGCCGTTAACCCCATAACTTCTCGAAACGGCCCGGCTGTTTCTCGATGTGCCACAATTCGCGCCGCCAAATGTTCACCAATTCCCGGCAGCCGCGCCAGCACCTCGGCTTGCGCCAAATTAATGTTGATCAGCGTCTGTTCCTCAGCCATAGTGTATACCTATCGTCGCTGGTTCCTCATCATCAATGGTTGATGCTTATTGTAGCTTACATTGGAAACAGCTACTTTGCCAAATAACCATCTGCTACCGCTTGTTCCAGCGTCATTTTGGCGATTTCCCACAGCGTTTCTGACCCCTCCCGCATATATTCTACGCGGGATACCACGGTGTCAAAGGTTAAATTGTGTTTGTGCCACGACGACTCCTCGCGGTTGACGTAGTTGAGTAGGGTGGGGGCTACACGGTCAACAGCAGCGGCAAATTTGGCATCAGCCGTCTCGCGGGCTTCAAACTCTTCCCACAGGCCACGAAGCTCGGTTTGCTGGTCGGCCGGCAGCAGCCCAAAAAGGCGGCTGGCCGCTTTTTGCTCACGGGCGGCCTTGGTGCCGTTGCCGCTGGTGTCAAAAAAGAAGGTGTCGCCCGCATCAATTTCCACAATGTCGTGGACAAGCACCATTTTAAGAACGCGAAACAGGTCTATTGGCTCGTTGGCATATTCGTGCAGTACCAGTGCCAGCATAGCGAGGTGCCAACTGTGTTCGGCGCTGTTTTCATAGCGCTCGTTGGTGGTGATGCGGGTTTGGCGCAAAATGGTTTTGAGTTTGTCAATTTCGAGGATGAACTGGATTTGTTGGGTTAAACGGCCGTTAATCATATCTAAAAAAGTGCGTAGCCGAGGAATCCATTCCTCGCTTTTTGCATCCCAAGATGACTACGTGTTGTTCAATAAAAAAGAAACCCCTTGACCAGAGATGATCAAGGGGGGCCGACTAGATAATGGAAGGCGCTCATTGCGGAGCCACTTTCTTCTTATCGCCACGTGCTTTTTTCTTTAAGCGACGGATGGCCTTTTTCTTTTCAATCCGATCGAGTTCGCTTTTGGAAACAAACCAGCGCTTGCGCCGAACATCAGATAAAACCTTGCTCTTCATCACCGCTTTTTTGAAGCGGCGCAGCAGTTGCTCCGGTGTTTCGCTATCGCGTGCTACAACTTTAGGCAGAGTACTCACCTCCTTCTTGGTAAAAATTCAACAATCGTCAATTCTAACGGCTTTTGGTGACTTTTGCCAGACGAATTTGCGATGCTTCTGGTTTAGGTTACGCAAAATTCACGATTAGGTCGTGGGTTGTATCCCTCCCTATGTTATAATTTTGTGGGAAGTATTCTGTTTAATATCCGCATTGGCTGGTCCTTGTTTAATATGGGATGTAATGAGCAAACCCTATGATTTATGTGGTTAGATTGGTAAAAAATGGGCTTGATTCTGCTTGGTTACAGGGCGGCATCTGCATGACACCCAATGCGTTATACGAGATGTATCTATGAGTGGCGAATTCATTCTGGTTATTGATGATAGTAAAGAAATTATTACCCATTTGACGGAGCGCGTGCTGCCGACATTTGGTTATAAGACGTTGGCAACCAATAACGGCCGTTCTGGTCTGCAAATGATCCGCAAGCACAAACCCGATCTCATCATGTTGGACTACAACCTGCCTGAGATGACCGGTATAGACGTGCTGCAAGAGATGGCGCAGGAATCCATTAGCATCCCCGTTATTCTCATGACTGGCTATGGCTCTGAACTGGCTGCCATCGAAGCCTTCCGCCTGGGCATCAAAGATTACCTCATTAAGCCCTTCACCGTGGATGAAGTAGTTGAAACCATTGAACATGCCTTGTCAGAAAAGCGACTGTTGCAAGGGCAGGAGGAAATGGCCGAGCAGTTGCGCCGCCTTAAAATGGAAATGAGCCGCCAAACACAGCAGATGAAAACGCTGTTTCGCATAGGCAAGGCCATCACATCTTTGCTTAGTGTTGACCAAGTGCTGGAGCGCGTTTTGGAAGCCGCCACTTTTTTGACCAACGCCGAAGAGAGTGCTATTTGGCTGCCAGACAAAATGGGCAACCGAATGCAGTTTTATGGTGGAGCCAAGGGAAGCAGCAACAAGGCAACCAAAACATTACCTGCTCACCATTCCCAATTGCGCCAGGTTTTGCAAAGTGGGCAATCTTTGCGCGAATCTTTATTTACCGGCAGCGGCATCGAAGTGGCTGAAGGGTATTTTGCCCGTGCCGTGGTGCATGTGCCGCTTAAGCTGCGTGGCGACACCATTGGCATTTTGACGGTCAGTAACCAACTTGCCCCCCGTTCATTTAGTAAACGGGATGAATTTTTACTCTCTTTTTTGGCCGATTACGCGGCCATTGCTCTGGAAAATGCTCAAGTGTATCAGGAGACAGACCAGGCATTGGCGCGGCGGCTGGAAGAATTAAATACGCTGATTGAGATTACCCGCACTGTGACCTCATCGTTGGATATGAACGAGGTTGTCAATTTGGCAATCAAACAGGTTCATAAAAGCTGGCAAATTGAGGCCGCTTCGGTTTGGCTGTTGGATGAGGCTAAACAAACGCTGCGCGTTTTGACCAATGTGGGTACGCCGCCAGAGAAACTGGCGCGACTGCAAATACCCGTGGGTGAGGGTTTTGTGGGACATGTTGCCGAAACGGCGCGGGTGGTTTACACCAACGATGTCGCTTCACACGCGCTGCATTATCGTAAAGCTGATGTACAAACTGGCTTTTTGACTCGCTCTATTTTGTGCGTGCCGCTGGTGTTTCGCGGCAGTGTCATTGGGGTGCTGCAACTGTTGAACAAGCGGGACGGAGATTTTGATGAGGCTGATGCGGATAAGGCACTGGCGATTGCCTCCGCTGTAGCGATTGCGCTGACAAATGCCGTGCTATATGAAGAAGCCGAGGCAACCAAGCGGTATAAAGATGATTTTGTGGCAACCATTTCCCACGATATGCGGTCACCGCTGGCAACAATTAGTGGTTTTGTAGCAGAGTTGCCTTTGGCGGGTGAACTGAATGAAGCGCAGCAGGTGCATGTGCAGCATATTGACCGGGCGGTTAGTCACATGATGGATTTGGTCAACGGTCTGCTGGATTTAGCGAAGGTAAGTGACCCGCAGGAGCGTTCGTTGCGCCCGCTGGATGTGGCAGAGCTGGTGCAAGGTGTAGTGCAGGAATTTCAGGGGCAGGCATGGGGGCGCAGGATTACGCTGTCGTTGGAGACGTTACCGTCGCTGCCGTTGGTGGAAGCAGATGCGGTGCAACTGCGGAGTGCAATTGGTAATTTGATTGATAATGCGATTAAATATTCGTATGAGAACCAAGCTGTTGAGGTTGCGGTTACGTCGGACGGCCGAAATGTGTTGGTGCAGGTGGCTGACCAAGGGGTTGGGATTACCGAGAAAGAGATGCCCCACATTTTTGAAAAATTTTACCGGGGCAAGCTGGTTAACGGCCGTGGTGGTGCGGGTCTGGGGCTGGCGCTGGTGCGTTCAATTGCCGTGGCTCATGGTGGCAGCGTGTGGGCTGAAAGCCGGGGCGAGGCGGGCACCGTTTTTACGCTGCGTTTGCCTGCGATGGTTCCAGAAGCGATTGCCTAGCCATGTTGCGAACCAACAACTGATGCTTGATGGGCAAACCGTGGCTCTGTGGGGCTGCGGTTTGTTGTTTTTACTGGCAGGGTGTGGGCAGGGGCGTGGGGTGGCGGTGCCACCAACGACGCTGCCGATTGTGCCGCCAACGGCCGTTTTTTCCACCCTTCCTACTGCTACTATAACGGCCGTTTCTCCCACCGCCACCCCTACCGCTACCGCTACTGCCATCGCCTCCGCGACAAGTACGCCATTCCCTACGGCTACGGTTACTCCCGACCCCTACCAACCTTACACCATTGACGCGCTGGTTGCCCGCAGCTATGGTGGCGGCGAACTGGAGATCGTCGAGACGCTGGAGGAAACAGAGACATTTACCCGCTATCTCATTCGTTATCCCAGCGACGGGCTGACGATCTATGGTTTTATGAACGTGCCGCACGAGGGGGTGAAATTTCCCTTGGTGGTACTGCTGCATGGCTATATTGATCCGGCCGTTTACCAAACGGTGGACTATACTCGCCGCTATGCTGACGCTTTGGCCGACGCAGGCTTTTTTGTCCTTCACCCTAATTTACGTGGCTTCCCACCTTCGGACAGCGGAGATGACCGCTTTCGCGTGGGGCTGGCGGTGGATGTGCTGAATTTGCTGGCGATTGTGCAAACGCAAAGCCAGGACCCAGCGGGTACGCTGCGCCGGGTGGATGCCGACAACATTTACATGTGGGGTCACAGTATGGGGGGTGGAGTGGCGCTGCGGGTGGCGGTGGTGAACCCAGCCGATTATTTGCGCGGGGTGGTGCTGTATGGGGCGATGAGCGGCGACGAGCGGTGGAATTATGAGCGGATTCAGGTGTGGAGCGAGGGGCAGAATGGGGCGTTTGAGCTGGCGGCGGGGGAGGAGGCATTAACGGCCGTTTCTCCCATCAACCACCTTGATCGCCTGCAAGCCCCGATCAGCATTCATCACAGTGATGCCGATGACGTGGTGCCTTATGGGTGGTCGGTGGATTTGTGCGAGCGGCTGGCGGCACTGGCACATCCAGTAGATTGCTACACCTACCATGCCCAGCCCCACACCTTTAATGGGGAGCAGGATCGGCTGTTTATGGAGCGGGTGGGGCGATTTTTTGGAGATTAGAGATTGGAGATGAGAAGCCTCGTCAATCTCCAATCTCTAATCTCCAATCCCCACCAAGGCTTGTTCAGCCAATGCATAACCGGGGCGAAGCTGGGTGGCGCGTTTAAAGGCCAGGGTGGCTGCATCGGTTTGGCCGAGGGCGCGGAGGGCAAGACCCTGATAATAGTAGGTTTCTTCGACGTTACGGCCGCCCTGGCTGATCAGGGTAGCTTCGGCCAGGGTTAACACGTCGTCATAACGGCCGTTTGCCAAATATGCCTCATACGGTTGGAACTGATACCACAACATGCGCGGCGGCAGCCCAAGTAGCCGGGCCTGGTCAAAGGCGGCAGCGGCTTCTTGCCACAGGGCTGCATCATTGCTTTGCGCGGCCAACTGCGCCAAACTGCTGCCCCGGTTGAACCAGGCAAATGGGTTGCTTGGTTTCGTCTCAATATCGGTTTGGGCGCGGTTGGCGGCGTGCTGCCAGTTATCTGCGGGGCCAAGGATATGGGAAACGGCCGTTTCTTGTTCCGGCAAATAGACCACCAGCAGCGTGTAGTTAAAATGTTGCCAATACGGCAGCAGGTCGGCATAAAGAAGTGGGTCGCCCGGCCCTTCCCACGGCCCTAAGAGAGTGTCGAGCGTCAAAAACGCTTGTGCCGCTTCGTCATATCCGGCCAGTGTTAGGTAATGACCAATCCACCCTTCTTCCTCGTTGTGAATTAGCCCTTTCTCAATAATAACCGGAATCCCAGCAGCGAGCAGTTCCTTGAGCTGGCGCGGCGTGCTGCCGCTGTGGGCGCGAGCGCGAAGAGTGGTTTGTTCGTTGACATAATCCACCATCTCCCACGGGGTGACATTGCGGTCTTCATAGCGAGGGCGGATGTGGGCGGCAACGGCAAACTGATCTGTTTCCTGGCCGTAATAGTTGAGGCTGATGGTGAGATTGGTGGGGCCACAGTTGTTGAATTTTTGCGGGATGATGTGGAGGTTGTCGAGGGTGATGGC
>JAGQGA010000770.1 GCA_020432595.1 Anaerolineales bacterium
CATCCGCACCTACCAGGACAAACCAGTGTCCGAAGAGATGGTGCAAGCGATTTTGGGAGCAGCGCGGCGGTCGCCCACCAGTAGCAATATGCAAACCTACAGCATTGTGGTGGTGCGTGACCCTGAAACAAAAAAGCAGCTGGCGGTGCTGGCTGGCAACCAAAGGCACGTGGAAGAATGCCCGGTCTTTTTTGCCTTTTGCGCCGACCTGCACCGGCTGGAGATGGCGTGCGCCCTACATGGGGAACAACTGGTGAAGTCGCTGGAAACAACGCTGGTGGCAACGGTGGATGCGGCTCTGGTGGGAATGTCGGCACAAACGGCCGTTGAGTCCCTCGGTCTCGGCGCAGTCATGATTGGCGGCATGAGAAACCACCCGGCTGAGGTGGCCGCCCTGCTTGGTCTGCCGTTGGGTGTTTACGTTGTTTTTGGCATGTGTGTTGGCTGGCCCGACCCCATCAACCTGCCCGCGCAAAAGCCTCGCCTGCCGGAAGAACTGGTTATCCATTACGAACGCTACGACGACAGTGACCCCACACCACTGGTGCAGCAATACGACGTGGCACTGGCAGAACACTACAACGCCCAGGGCAACAACCAGCACACGGCAGCTTGGAGCGGCCCGATTGCCCGGCGGTTGAATGGCAAAATACGGCCGTTTTTGCGCCCCACCCTGGAAAAACTAGGCTTTGCCTTCGATTAGACGTGGCCTTAGAAGTTCAACTTCTTTGGAGAAGTTGAACTTCTAACCATTAACGCAAGAACGCCTCGTGCAGCCCCCCATCCACACTCAAAATCTGCCCCGTCGTCTTGCTCAACTTGCTGCTCGTCAGCAAATATGCTGCCTCCGCTTGATCCGCCAGCGTAATCGGCGACTTGGTCAGCGTGCGCTGAGCGTAGAAATTGGCTAACTTGTCGCGCAGGGAGTCCGTGTCCTCACTCTCATCAAAGGCAATCTCATACTTCACCAGCGAACTAATGACCCGGTCACGCGGGAACATGCTGCTGCCTTCCACCACCGTTGCCGGAGCCAGTCCATTCACACGCACCAGCGGCGACAACTCAATCGCCAACTCCCGCACCAAATGGTTGGCCGCCGCTTTGCTGGTGTCATAAGCCACACTGCCCTTCTTCGCCACGGCCGCATTTACACTGGTTGTTAGCACCAGCGTCCCTGATAGCATTTGCGCTTCCCAAATCTGCCGCGCTTCATCGGCGATGATGTAGCCACCTTTAACGTTTACCGCAAAAGTCAAATCCCACTGGCCGTCGGTTACTTTGCCTTCTTTGCTGGGCGGCACAAAGACCCCAGCGGTAACGATGATGTTGTCTATGCCGCCATAGGCCAGCACAACCTGGTTGAGCATAGCCCGCACCGATTCGCGGTTGGTGATGTCGCAGCCCAGGCCAATGGCCGGCCCACAAGCGGAGATGCCTGTGCCGGCCACGCCAATGCCCATGCCGTACTTTTTCGTCAATTCGTTGGCCGTTTCCTGCGCCGCCTCCCCGTTCAAATCTACACAAACTACATGTGTGCCCTCTTTCGCTACACGATGCGCCGTTGCTTTGCCAATGCCGCTACCCGCTCCCACCACAATCACGACATTCCGCGCCAGCTCCTGCTCTGGCGGCATCCGCTTTAGCTTCGCTTCTTCCAGCAGCCAATACTCAATGTCAAATGCTTCCTGGCGCGGCAAGCCCTGATATTGGCTAATGGCCTCCGAAGCCCGCATGACTTCGATGGCAAGGGAGTAAAATTCGGCCGTTACGCGACTTTCGCTCTTGTTTTTCCCCCAGGCAATTAGCCCTACGCCGGGAATCAAAATCACCGTCGGGTTCGGGTCACGCATGGCGGGTGAATCAGGGTGTTTGCAAGCTTCATAATACGCAGAATAATCAGCCCGATAAGCTACCAGCCCGGTCTCCAGCTTCACCAGAAGCGTTGCCATATCCTCGCTCTGCGGATTCCAATCCACATACAGTGGCTTGATCTTGGTGCGGAGGAAATGGTCGGGACAGCTTGTGCCAATTTCGGCCAGACGCGCCGCGTCATGGCTGTTCACAAATTCCAACACGCTATCCGTCACGTGAACTGTGCCGATAAAGCGGTTTTGCTGGGAGACCATGCCGCGCAGTTTGGGCAACAAGGCAATAAGCAAGGTTTGTCGTTCTGCTTCAGATAGGGATTGGTATTTGGCGCCACCAAAGGTGTCCTCACCTTTGTCACGCTCGGCAATGTAAACGGCCGCTTTTTCAATCAAATCCAGCGTCAATTCATAACACGCCTTGTCGTCATTCGCCCAATTAATCAACCCATGTTGACCCATAATCAGCCCCTTCAGTTGCGGGTTCTCCTGAGCCACCTTGCCCATCACCAAACCCAAGTCAAAGCCAGGCCGCTGCCAACCCACCCAGCCCACTTCGCCACCATACACCGCTTGGGTCAGCTGCTCCTGGTCTTTGCTGG
>JAGQGA010000771.1 GCA_020432595.1 Anaerolineales bacterium
GACCACACGCCACAGCAGATAATGGCGTATTCGGTTTCAATTTCGCCTTTGTCGGTGACAACGCTGGAAATACGGCCGTTTTCCACTCGCATATCCAAAATTTCCGTATTCGCCGAAATCGTCAGCGCCCCACGCTCCAGCGCATACTCCCGCATCAGCGTTCCCGCCCGCAGCGAATCTACCACGCCTACCGATGGGGTGTGGAAACCGCCCAGGATGATCGTTTCATTGATGAAGGGAACCAACTCTTTTACTTCGGCCGGCGTAATGAGGCGCGATTCTACCCCCCACGACTTGGCCGAACTCATCCGCCGCCGCAGTTCCTCCATCCGGGCTTCCGTCCGTGCCACTTCAATGCCGCCACACTCGGTGAAAACGCCTAGCTCTTTGTACTGGCGCATACTATCCAGCGTTAGCTGCGCCATTTCTTTAGCGTGGTCAACGGGGAAAATAAAGTTGGATGCATGACCGGTAGAACCACCTGGATTCGGCAGCGGCCCTTTGTCCACCAGCACCATCTCTTTCCAACCCAGTCGTGCTAAATGATACACGACGCTGTTACCAACAATCCCTGCGCCAATAATGACGACTTTTGCTTTCTTAGGAAGGTCACTCATTCCTTATCTCCAATTTTCTTCTTTCTACAGTTGTCATTCCCGTCTGCACGGGAATCCATATTAATATTCCGGCTTAATTTCTTGCTTGCGCTTTGCCATGAAAGCCTGCAAAGCTTCTTCTAGGCCAGCATCCAACTCAGGTGCCTCATATTCCCGCAGCATCTTCTTGTAAGCCACGTTTGCCTTCTCCGCCGCCGTCTTGTGTCCCTCTTCATACCACTGCTCATATGAGTTATAGTCAAACAAATCTGAGCGGAAGAAAGCCGTGCGGAAATTCGCCATGGTGTGGGGCGTACCCAGGTGGTGGTCTGTCACCGCCACATTCCGTAGTGACTCCATTGCCAGCCCGTTTTCCGACAGGTCAAGCCCCTGGCTAAATTTGTGGAACATCCCTAAAAGCTGGCAATCCATTACAAACTTTTCGTAGCCAGCCGCCAATCCCGCCTCAAGCCACCCCGCCGAATGCAGCACAAAGTTTGCCCGCGCCAAAACGGCCGCTTTCATCACCATCACCGACTCATACGCCGCCTGAGCATCGGGGATTTTGGAGCTGGTAAACATGCCGCCGTTGCGATACGGCAGCCCATGCCGCCGCGCCAACTGCCCTGCCGCATACAGCGTTACCTGGCTTTCCGGCGAGCCAAAAACGGGTGCGCCACTTTGCAAATCAATGTTGGTTTGGAACGCCCCAAAAATGACCGGCGTGCCAGGGTTAATCATCTGCGTTAGCACAATCCCAGCCAACGCCTCGGCGTTTAGCTGAATTAGCGTACCTGCTAGCCCCACTGGAGCCATTGCCCCGGAAAAGAGAAACGGCGAAATGACCATGCCCTGTTTGGCACGGGCATACGCCTTCATCGCCCCTAACATCCGGTCATCATACCGGCGCGGACTGCTGACGTTGATCAACGACACCATCGCCGGGTTCTCCCGAATTGCTTCCGCCCCAAAAATGATCTCGCACATCTTGACGCTGTCTTCGGCGTTGGCTTCTGACGTAACCGACCCCATAAACGCCTTGTCGCTGTATTTGATGTGGCTGTAGACCATGTCCAAATGGCGCGTGTGCGGTGGCTCGTCCGTTGGCTCCACAATGGTGCCGCCCGAATGGTGCAGGTAAGGGGACATATACGCCAGCTTGACAAAGTTGCGAAAGTCGGCAATCGTCGCCTCGCGCCGGCCGCGATCCAAATCATGGACAAAGGGGGGGCCATAGACAGGGGCAAAACATTGATAGTTGCCACCGATGATCACATTGTTATCAGGGTTGCGGGCAAGCTGCGTGAATTGGCTGGGTGCTTTTGCCACATACTCGGCAATCATTTCCCGGTCAAAGTAAGCCGTGTCGCCAACCATTTTTACCCCGTGAGCTTTTAGCACGGCCTGGGCTTCGTCATCATAGTAATCTATGCCGATGTCGGACAAAATTTCTAGTGACTTGGCGTGAATCAAATCAAGCCCTTCCTCGCTCACAATGTCATAGGTTGGCACTTTGTGGAAGGGTTGGGCAAGTTTGGCAATTTCAGGGGCGGCTGGATCGGTAGTATCGCGCCTGCTCCGCTTACGTTCTCGTGTACGACCCATTTGGGTACTCCTCTTTTAGCGCGTTTGGCCATTCGCCGAGCGAATGCCTAGCATGACAGACTGTAGTTCATCTTGAAAAGCTTGAATATGTTCGTGTAGATGATAGGCGGCTTTGTCCGCGTCACCCGCTACGAGCGCATCAAAGATATTTTGATGCTGTTTGATGGCTTCCCGCATGTCGCCAATGTCGGCCAGGAAGAAGTACCATAACCGCAGGCTGTGGGTGTAGTAGTAAGTAAGCGTGTCGTGTAGAAAAGGGTTGTT
>JAGQGA010000772.1 GCA_020432595.1 Anaerolineales bacterium
ATTGTAAACCTTCATCAATCTCCAATCTCCAATCTCCAATCTCCATGACAATTCTCGCCTACACCGAAGAAACATTCGGCATTCTCACCGACGACCAGCTTTATTTGGACTGCGTGTTGGTCAAACCAGCCGCCACGCCCGACCACAAGCTGCAAGCGATTCGCGTCTGGGTGCCCAAATACCCGCTCACCAAGGACAGCGTTCTGGTGTGCGCCCAGCACCAGGTCAACGCCGGTGGCCCCGATGGCAGCGCCGCCCATTTGGTCTTTGACCTGCGCGGCACGGGCTACAGCGACGGCTTTAACGATGACAACCGCTTTGAGCTTGACCTCCACGCGGTGGGCGAATGGGCCAAAGAGCGGTTTCCCCAGGCGACCACCACCTTCCTCGGCTTCCCCACGCTGACCAACGGCCGTGTTTACGTCTGGCCGCTGCGCGAAGGGGGTGTCATTGAGAGCTACTATTACCCCCCGGCCGGCCGCAAGCTCGCCCCACCCTGCCTGCTCTATCTGGCAACCTACGGCCAATTTGCCCCCGCCGACGACGCGATTTGCGACAGCTTTGCCGAAGCCGGGTTTGCCGTGTACGGGATGGATCCATTGCGCTATTTGCTTCATGCGAGTGTGAAACGGCCGTTATCCCCCCAAGATTTAGAAAAAGACATGGAGCAACTGGTACAGATGCTCCCCAGTCCCCCCATCATCATTGCCCGACCGCTGGGCGCCGGGCTGGGGCTGGTGTGGGCCGGCCGCGTAGAAAGCATCAAAGGGCTAATAAGTATTGGGAGCGCCCAACGCGGCGTGCGTGCCGCCCACATCTTCCACAACCACAACCCCCACACCTACCTGCTCGCCCGCTACGCTCGCAAAGTCTCGCCGCGTCCGCTGGCAATCATCAAACACGAAGGACACCCCCTGGGCGGTGACGAAGACGAACTCAACACCCTCATGCAAAGCAGTCTCAGCCCCCACCGGCTGGAGCGCACCAGCGAAATCACCCCTTCCCTGCTGCACAACTTGGTGCGCTGGGTGCAGGCTGAAAGCAAACGTTGAAAAAATTGTTTCTGGTCTTTACGTGAGTTTTTTTGAATGCTTGACGAAGCGCAGCCAACATGCTATAGTGCCGACCCATGAAAAAAGGGTCTTCTTTCTTCAGCTTCTATTTTTATTTTTCGCCGCCACCCACGCCGCATTTGTTGCGACCGGGGACGGCCTCTTTTGGCTAAGAGAAGCTGAGAAAGGCAATCACCCAGAGTTTTTAACAAGACGCGGCATCACAGCCGCGTCTTTTTTTTGTCTATTCACTTTTTTGGAGGAAATTATGCAACAAACTGGATCATCACCCTTGGAGGAAAAACGGCCGTTTGCTTGTCGCGGCGTGCGTGGAGCCACCACCGTCAGCCGCAACGACTCGGAGGAAATTTTGACAGCCACCCGAGAACTGCTGCACACCATTATGCGTGTCAACGAAATGGAAGTAGAAGATATTGCCAGCATCTACTTCACCACCACCGTTGACCTCAATGCTACCTATCCGGCCGTTGCAGCTCGCCAGTTGGGCATGTTCGACACTGCGCTCATGTGCGGACACGAAATGCAGGTTCCCGGCAGCCTCCCCCTCTGTATCCGGGTGCTGATCCATTGGAACACGACGCGCACCCAAAAAGAAGTGGGGCACGTCTATTTGCGCGAAGCCAAATCCCTGCGCCCAGATCGTAAGAGTTTGCCACCAATTCAGCCAGAGCAGGTGTCACCTGTGGTGGCTGCTGTTAAAATGTTGGCAACGATGCTTTAACTGTACCCTGTTTTAGAAGTTCAACTTCTTCGTAGAGGTTGAACTTCTTATCGAGATTGGAGATTGGGGATTAGAGATTGAAGATTGTAGTAGGTCAATCTCCAATCTCTAATCTCTAATCTCCGCCTCTAAGGAGCGTCTGTCATGATTGTGATCATGAAACCGCACGCAACGATGGCCGAAAAGGCAGCCATTATTGCCCGTGCCGAAGAGCATAACTGCAAGATTCATCTGTCCGACGGCAGCGAGCGGACGATTATTGGGGTCATTGGCAACGTGCGCCCCATTGACCGGGATCAGGTGGAGCGGATGCCGGGGGTGGAGCGGGTGGTGCCGATCCTCAAGCCATTCAAGGTTGCCAGCCGCGAATTCAAACCCAACAACACCATCATTCCCGTGGGGGATTATGACATTGGTGGCGGGGAGCTGGTGATTATGGCCGGGCCGTGTGCGGTGGAAAGCCGCAGCCAGATTTTGGAAACGGCGCAGGCGGTGAAGGAGGCGGGTGCCCACATGCTGCGCGGCGGCGCGTTCAAACCCCGTTCTTCCCCCTACTCCTTCCAGGGGTTAGGTGAGCAAGGGCTAAAATATTTGGCCGAGGCGCGAGAATTGACGGGAATGCCAATTATTACCGAGGTGATGGAGCCAGCCCTGGTGCCGATGA
>JAGQGA010000773.1 GCA_020432595.1 Anaerolineales bacterium
CCCCATCACTATTCAGGATTTGTACCGCCACACCTCCGGGCTGACCTATGGCGGGCTGCATGGCTCGCACCCGGTTTCGCAGCACTATGTGGCGGCCAAGGTGGGAGACCCGAAGCAAACAACGGCCGTTTTTGCCGACACCATCGCCACCATGCCCCTCCGCTTCCAGCCCGGCACCACCTGGCACTACAGCATGGGCATGGATGTGCTGGGGCGGTTGATTGAGCTATTTTCCGGTCAATCATTCGGCCGCTTTTTGCAGGAGCGCATCTTTGATCCGTTGGGCATGGTGGACACCAGCTTCCGGCTCGACCCCGCCAAGCAAGCGCGATTGGCAACGCTCTATCAGGTCAGCGAAGGCAACCCGCCGCTAAAGCCCATTCCGACCATGATCAACGACTATGGCCCTGAGGTGGCGTTTGAAAGCGGCGGCGGCGGGCTGCTCTCGACCATGAGCGATTATTACCGCTTTGCCCAATGTTTGCTCAACGGCGGCACGCTGGACGGGCAGCGCATTTTGGGGCGCAAATCGGTAGAATTTATGCGCTCCAACGCCCTGACCCCGGAACAAATGCCGGTGGCGTTTGAGGGGTCAGAGCCTTTCGCTGGCTTTGGCTATGGGGTTTGCGTCAAAATTATGAAAGACCCGGCGGCGGGCGGCTGGATGGGGTCGCCGGGGGATTTTGGCTGGGGTGGCTATGCGGAAACGTACCATTTTATTGACCCCGTAGAAAATCTGATTGGCATCACTATGGCGCAGTGCATTCCGTCTATGCATTACCCCATTCGCAAGGAGTTTAGAACGGCCGTTTACCAGGCCCTCATCTAACCATTTTGGCGGGACGGCAGACCATCACCCAACCATCCCGCCATCACCATCTCATGAATCTCCCAAATCGGCTCCCACACACCCTCTTCTATGTTCGAGAGAAGCACCACGCTCACATCTTGCGCTGGAAAGTAGCGAATGATGCCGCTCACCCCGGCATTAATTCCCTCCTTTTGGTAACACACCACCCGATCTGCCTTATCCACATAAAACCAGAGGCCAAAACCATACCACATTGTCCAATCGTCTCGCTCCCGGTAAGGCACCTGCGGCGATAGAAACGCCGTTGTTTGTTCTGGCGAAAGCAGCCTACCTGCCCGCACGTCCCGCAAAAAGCGATCCAGATCGGCGGCGGTAACGTGCGCCCCACCGTCGGGTGAGCCAATGGGCGGGTAGGAATAGATATTTTTCCGCCAGCCCACTACCTGGCCTACTTCGTCCCGAACAGGGTCGCACCCTTCAGCTACGTTTTCTTCCACCACATCCATGCGGAAAAAGCCAGAATCAGCCATGCCAACTTTGGCAAAAATATGCTGCCGCACATAGTCGCGGTAGCTCAGGCCGGTCGCTTTCTCAATGAGCAGTCCCAGCAGTACATAGCCACAATTACAGTAGCGGCACCCCTGACCGGGAGCAAAGTTGGGTGACTTGTGAACAAATTGCGGCAGAAAATCGGCCGTTTCCAGGATGCTGTAATTGGGTTTGGTCTTAAACAGATCGGCATAGACCTCCCCATTTTCTTCATCAGCATCGTCGCCAATGCCGGAGGTGTGAGTGAGCAGGTGATAGACGTTGACGGCGGGAGAAATAGCGGTGTCGTGGAGGCCGAGAAAATCAACAACGGGGGTATCGAAGGTCAGCAGGTTTTGGTCAATGAGTTGGAGAGTGGAAACGGCCGTAAATAATTTCGTCATTGAAGCCGTATCAAACCGCGTCGCCAACGTGTTCCTGACTTTCCAGACGCGGCTGGCATACCCATAGGCCGCCGCAAATCGTTCCTCACTGCCTTGCGTAATCCGCACAACGCCAGAAAAGTTGTCTTCCGCTTCCAGCTTTTGCAAATATTGTTGTAGCTTCTCATTCATAGCGAAAATGCTAACCGATAAAGCCAAACAAGGCTATAGTAGACAGATGGACAATAAATTTGCCTGGACTGAAAAAGAAATCAAGCAGTTTGGCTATCAAGTCGTAGACATGATTGCCCACCACCTGACGACGCTGCCGCAAGAACCCGCCTTCAAACCGTATCCACCGGAACTAAAACAGGCGTTGGCGCAGGTGAAAGCCCCGCAGCAGGGGCAAGATAGAGAGCAGTTGTTGGCTGAAATCGGCCGTTTGGTTGACCCGTACCCGTTTGGCAACGGCCACCCCCGCTACTTCGCCTGGGTCAACTCGCAACCCGCCATCATTAGCATCTTTGCCGAGGCGTTGGCGGCGGCGTGGAACCCAAGCTGCGCCGGGGGCAACCACGCTGCCACTTACATCGAGCATCAGGTTACCCGCTGGTTTACGGAAATGATTGGCTTGCCGGCCGGAAGCGGCGGGCTGTTTGTTAGCGGCGGGTCAATGGCCTCCTTGACGGCGTTGGCGGTGGCGCGACACGTCAAGGCCGGGGCG
>JAGQGA010000774.1 GCA_020432595.1 Anaerolineales bacterium
TCGCTGCCATCTTCAACATAAAGCCGCAAAGTGGCCTTTTGCACAGCACCGCTAACGCCCGTTACCGCAAATTTGAGATAAACGTCATAGTCGGGGCTGCCAAAACGGGTGCGTATCCGACTGTCGCTGCCATAACTGTTTGTTGGGCTAGACGACTTGACATGGGCATCATCTGTTGGCGTAAAGGTTTGGCTTGTTGGTGCATCGGTGACAACGATATAGTCGGTTTTTGTCAGGGTGTCGTTGCCTTCGCTGTTGGTAACAAGCAGCGAAACCGTGTAGACCCCAGGTGTATTGTAGATATGCTGGGGGCTTTGCTGGGTGGCGTTGCCGCCATCGCCAAAGTTCCAAAACCAATCGGTCGGGTTTCCGGTTGAATCATCGCTAAAAGTCACAGTAAGCGGGGCAACCCCAGTCACAAAATTGGCATGAAAAGCGGCCGTTGGCGGGGGCGGGGCGATGACTTCAATGTAATCCACCTTTGTCACCGTATCGCTGCCGGTTGCGTTAGCAACTTCCAGCACAACGGTATAGACACCAGGCGTATCATAAGTGTGAACTGGGTTTTGCACAGAGGCCGTGCCCCCATCGCCAAAGTCCCATGCCCAACTGCTGGGAGCGTTGTTAGATTGGTCGGTAAAGGTGACGGTCAGGGGGGCGATGCCGCTTTGTTTGTTGGCGGAAAAAACGGCCGTTGGTGCTGGTGGTGGTGTAACCTCAATATAGGCCACCTTTTCCTCCACATCGCTGCCGGCCGTATTACTCGCCGTCAATGTAACCGTGTAGCTTCCCGCTGTCAGATAGGTGTGGGTTGGATGCCGCTCCGTAGAGGTCTCACCATCGCCAAAGTCCCAGACCCAGGCCGTGGGCAAATTTTGCGACGAGTCGGTGAAGGCCACCAGCAGCGGTGCCTGTCCGGTCACCACATCGGCCGTAAACCGAGCCACGGGGGCAACTGGCGGAGCCGGTGGATGCGTCCAATCCGTCCAACCCATATTTTTACCCGCCCCTGTTGGCTGTACAGACTCAAAAACAGAGCCATAGGCATGGTTCAGCAGCCAGGGTTGCCATTTGTCGTCACTTTCGGCTGGCCAGCTAATGCTGTAGAGGAAGTTACCTGCCCGCAAAAGCGCCTGATCCGACCATTCCCAAGCAGGGTACCCGGCGCGGCTCAACAACTCAGCCTGCACCACCGCACCCTGCATCCCTTCCCAAGCATAACCCGTGGCCTTAGGCGGCCAGGCAAACGAACCACCGCGCCGCATTTCCTCGGGCAATGCCCCATCAATGGAATGCCCATCACGCTCGCATCCCACCGGATTCACCCCGGTTGGGTTTGCCGGATCACAATACCAGTCCGTATCCTTGTAGTTAAAATCAGCATACGAATCGCGGTCGCCCAGCCAACCTTTGAAAACCTGCGCCACACGCGCCAATTCAGCGGTGTCACCCAGATAAAGCGCAATCGCTGCCCGCGATGCCCCAGCATGGGTACCCCAGTTATTGCCACGCAGTTCATGTGTTGTCACCAGCGAGGTTGCATCGCCAGAGCCAAGCGGCTCGTTCAGCAATTGTTGTAATTTGGCACGGAAATCAACATCAAGCGTCGGATCAACGTCACGCAGAGCAATGATGTCGGCCGCAATGACATATGCTGCAAGCTCGCGCCCCAAGGCCAACGTGCGTCCACCAGATTCAGTGTTGTTATAGGTTACAACAGCTAAATCAGCCAGAACACGGTTAAGGTACGCGGTGTCGCCCGTTTTGGCATAGACCAATGCCCGTGCCAGCGTTGCCACATTGGCATCCGAATCCTGGTTGCTGAGGTCAGGTATTTCGTTGTTGCTGTCCGCAAACGCCTTCATGTTGTCCCACGCCGAGCCAGAATCCGGCAAAGCCGCAATTTCATCTAGCGAAATCCACATGCCAATATGGCTGTCAGGCGGGGGCAGTTCGGTAACAGTGATGTACTCAATCTTGGTTTCCGTATCGTCGCCACTGGCATTACCCACCGTCAGCACAACGGTGTAGGTTCCAGCTACCGTGTAGGTGTGGCTGGGGTTTTGGCTGCTGGACGTGTTGCCGTCACCAAAATCCCACGCCCAACTGGTCGGGTTGTTGTTCGATTCGTCGGTGAAGTTCACCAACAGCGGTGCATAGCCACTGGTCGTGTTGGCACTAAAGGCGGCCACAGGAGCAGGGGGCGGGGGCGGGTTGGTCACGGCAATGTAGTCGGTCTTGGTTTCCGTGCTGTCGCCACTGGCATTGCCCACCGTCAGCACAACGGTGTAGGTCCCGGCCGACGTATAGGTGTGGCTGGGGTTTTGGCTGCTGGACGTGTTGCCGTCGCCAAAATCCCACGCCCAACTGGTCGG
>JAGQGA010000775.1 GCA_020432595.1 Anaerolineales bacterium
TTAGGCAAAATTTGGCGGCCAGGAGGAAGAAATAGAAAATAAGCGGGAAGAGGGGTGTGAGGTGGTAGAGCAAGCGGGGGGACATTGGGAATTGGGAATTGGGAATGAAGAATTGAGAATTGAGAATGAGCCACCCGTTCCCAATTCTCAATTCTCAATTAAGTTCAGCGGGTTGACGTTGCTGCCAAGCTGCTTGTCGTAGATGTTGAGGTGGGTGTGGTAGCCGCAGTCGCGGGTTTGGCAGCGGTTGCCGGCCATGTCGGTGGTGTAGCCGAGGTTGCCTTCGCTGCCAACGGAGTCGCCAGCATGTAGTTGTTGACTGACCACGACATCGTAGAAGCCGTGGAGCAGGGTGACGGTGTAGCGGCTGTTTTCGATGACGAGGGTGGGGTTGCCGTATTGGTCGGTATAAACGGCCGTTACCTCCCCATTGATCGGCGACAAGATGACGCTGCCTTTGCCCGCCGCAATGTCAATTGCCATGTGGCCGTAGCTGCTGCCGTGGACACCTTGCGTCACCCAATATTCGCCGCCATAGGGCGCAAGAATAAGGTTGGGGTCGGGCAAGGCGGGAACAGCCGCAACGGTGGCTGGGGGGGTGGCGGTCGCGGCTGTTTCGGCAGCCGCACGATGGTTGCTGAAGATGCCGTTGAGGACAACGTAGGCCAGCAGGATGAGCAGCGCCAGCCCGACGATGCTGAGTGCGTCATCGGTGGGCACAGCGTCTGGGGGCATGGGGTTGGGAATGGCTGGGGGAGAAACGGCCGTTTCTTCCAGCAGCGGCGAGCCAAATTCCTGCGCTAAATTGTGGTAAAGGGACTGGTTAGCCCAGTCGGTTGCGTGATCCATAGGGCATGTTTCTAGATCAAATGTTCTAATTTTAACGGAAAACGGCCGTTTTGTCTACAGTCGAGGCCATCTTCTTACCCGACGTGCTTGGCTGTGTTCATCCTCATTCGTGCTTGACAAAGCCGCGCTTATGAATTATTATTCATTTTCATGAATGAATGTTCATTCACTTGTATTTGAACAAGGAAAAAGTATGAGCGAGAGCAGTTTTCAAGATCAGTTGATTGAGGCACGGCGGCAGCAAATTATAGACGCTGCCATTGCCGTCATTGCCGAACAGGGGTTCCAGCGCACCACCATCAAACAAATTGCCGGTCGCGCTGGAGTAGCCGATGGCACCATCTACAACTATTTCAAAAACAAGGATGCTATCCTGTTTGCCATTGTCAACCGACTGTCCGAGGCCGAAATGCGCGAGCTGGACTTTGCCGAGGCAGCTAAAATGAACTTTGCCAATTTTGTCACGGGATATGTCGAGCATCGCATGGCTGAAGTGGGGGCGGCGCATGACATTCTCAAGGTAGTGATGTCGGAGACCATCGTTAATGCCGAGTTGAGCAAGACGATTTATGACCAAACCTACGCCCCCGGTTTTGCCGTGGCCGAGACGTATTTGCAGCAGTTAATGACAGAAGGCAATCTCACCGAAGGTGACCCAGTGATTATGGCGCGGTTGTTTGCTAGTCCGGTATTGGGGCTGCTATTACTACGCTTGCTGGGTGACCAGCACGTTATTGATAACTGGGATAAGTATGCCCAGGCGACGGTGCAATTTTTGTTAAATGCTTATGGAGCTGACCATGAATCTTAATCATCCTTTGAATATGAGTTCACCAGATTTTGCCCAAAATGTTCACAGCTATTTTGCTTGGATGCGGGCCGAAGCACCTGTATATGAAGCGCGGGTGACGCGGTGGAAAAAAGTGTACGTGCTTACCCGCTATAACGATGTGGACGCAGCGATGCGCGACCCACGTTTGGCGAAAAACCCCAACAACGCCCGCACCAAGTCGGGGCGCAGCGGCAATATTTGGATGCCTAAAACATTTCGGCCGTTGATGCACAATATGCTCAATTCGGATGAGCCGGAGCATCGGCGGCTGCGGAATTTGGTGCATAAGGCGTTTACGCCGCGCATGATTATGCAGCTTGCCCCGCGCATTGAGGCGATTGCCAACGGGCTGCTGGATGCTGCCTTGCAAAAGCCGGACGTTGAACTCATCCGTGACTTTGCCTTGCCGTTGCCCATTACCGTCATTGCCGAAATGATTGGCATTCCGCAAGCAGACCGGGAGCAGTTTCGCCTGTGGACGCAGCGGATTTTGGTGAATCCCACGCCGTTTAATCTGGCGCGTGCGGTTCCGGCCGTCTCCAAAATGTTGACCTATTTTCGCAAGCTGGCGGCCGAGCGGCGGGTTATGCCGCAGGATGATTTGCTGACGGCCTTGGCGCAGGCGGAGGAGGCGGGGGATCGGCTGACGGAAGACGAACTGCTGGGGATGCTCTTTTTGCTGCTGGTGGCGGGGCATGAGACGACGGTGAATTTAATTGCCAACGGGACGCTGGCTTTGTTGACGCACCC
>JAGQGA010000776.1 GCA_020432595.1 Anaerolineales bacterium
CATTGTGGTGCAAGCTATCTGACGGCAGAAACGCTGCATGAAATTGAGCGTATCAAACTCCATCGGCAATCCTTTGCCGAATCGCGCCCAGTTCCAGTGGCTACATTTGCAGATTAGCTCTGTTTGCCCCAAACGGCCGTTTCTCCTAAGTACCCAAGCATATGTTTTCGAGTATCTCGGTATAGCCGTCGCCTGAGCCTGTCGAAGGCGTACCGGCTGGCACCGCCTTTGCCTTCGACAAGACCTCGGCGTGAGCTCGGTCGAACGCTCAGGCGACGGCTATACCGGAAAACTTTTGCTCAAGTACTTACCCCCCATAATGCACCTGCAAACTCTTCACCGCTAACTCCTGCTCCCGCAACGCCCGAATACCGTTAACGGCCGCTTGTGCCGCCGACAGCGTGGTGATGAGCGGCACATTGTGGCGCACCGCCGCCGCATACATTGCCGCCTGGTCGGCCCGCGCCTGCTGCCCCAGCGGGGTGTTGATGATCAGTTGAATTTCCCCGTCACGGATGAGATCAACGGTGGTGGGGCCGGGTTCCAATGCTTTAGCAACGGCCGTTACTGCCACCCCACCCTTTTGTAGGAAAACGGCCGTTCCCTGCGTCGCCATCAGCTTAAACCCCATCCGCGCCAAATCCCGCCCCAGCTTCATCGCCGCCGACTTATCAAAATCATTCACCGTTAGCAACACCGTCCCGCTCGTTGGCAGTGCCGTTTTGGCCGCCAACTGCGCCTTGGCAAACGCATGACCAAACCGCGCTGCGTGCCCCATCACCTCCCCCGTACTCCGCATTTCCGGGCTAAGCCGCATATCGGCCCCCGGTAGCTTGTCAAACGGCAGCACCGCTTCCTTGACAAAAAAGCCATTGACGGCCGGCGTTTGCGTAAAGCCAAGCTCCGCCAGCGTACAGCCCGCCTGCACCTTGGCCGCCAGCTTCGCCACCTGTACCCCCGTCGCCTTTGACACAAACGGCACTGTGCGGCTGGCGCGCGGGTTCACCTCAATCACATAAACCACCTCATCCTTGATGGCAAATTGAACATTCATCAGCCCGCGCACCCCCAACGCCCTGCCTAATTTCTCGGTGTAATCTTCAATAATGCTCAAATGGTAGCCGCTAATTTTGTACGGCGGCAGCACGCAGGCGCTGTCACCCGAATGCACCCCCGCTTCCTCGATGTGCTGCATCACCCCGGCAATCACCACCTGTTCGCCGTCCCCCACTGCGTCCACATCCACCTCAAACGCATCCTCAATAAACTGGTCAATCAGCACCGGGTTGCCCGGCGACACTTGCGCCGCCTCGCCTAAAAAGCGCAGCAGCGATTCGTCGTCATACGCTATTGCCATCGCCCGGCCGCCCAGCACAAACGACGGGCGCACCAGCACCGGGTAACCAATCCGCGCCACCACTGTCAGCGCCTCGGCGGCGGAATAGGCTACGCCCCAGGCGGGGTGGTCAATCCCCAGCGTTTGCAGCAGGTCGCCAAACCGCCCCCGGTCTTCGGCCAAATCAATGCTGTCAGGCGAGGTTCCCCAAATGGGCACGCCAGCGGCAGCTAAACCGGCCGTCAAGTTGATGGGGGTTTGCCCGCCAAACTGCACAATCACCCCGTCCGGCCGCTCCAAATCCACGATGTTGAGCACATCTTCCAGCGTCAGCGGCTCAAAATAAAGCCGGTCGGCGGTGTCGTAGTCGGTGCTGACGGTTTCGGGGTTGCAGTTGACCATGATGGTCTCATACCCCATCTCGCGCAACGCCCAGCACGCCTGCACGCAGCAGTAGTCAAACTCTATCCCCTGCCCAATGCGGTTGGGGCCGCCGCCTAAAATCATCACCTTTTTGCGGTCGCTAGGGTTGGCTTCGCAGTGGGATTCATAGGTGGAGTAGAGGTAGGGGGTATGGGCTTCAAATTCAGCGGCGCAGGTGTCCACGCGGTAATAAACGGGGGTGATGCCGAGGGCTTTACGGAGTTGACGAACGGCCGTTTCCCCCATCCCCATCGCCGCTCCAATCACCGCATCAGAAAAGCCCATCCGCTTTGCTCGGCGGAGGAGAGTAAAGATTAGAGATCGGAGATTGGAGATTGAAGCAACAGCTTCCCAATTTCCAATCTCCAATTCACCAATCTCTTCTTCCATCCACAAAATCTCCTGCAACTGGCTAATAAACCATGGGTCAAATGCCGTCGTAGCAAAAATGTCGTCAGCCGAAGCCCCCTCATTTAGCGACGAGGCAATCTTAAACAACCGCTGTGCCGTTGGTCGGTGCAACACCGCCTCCGTCACCTCGCGCCGCTCCCCCAGCAGGCGGCTAAACCCCGGTGCGCCAATATCCAGCCCACGAATCGCCTTGTTAAGTGCCTCTGGGAAGGTGCGCCCAATCGCCATCACCTCCCCCACGCTCTTCA
>JAGQGA010000777.1 GCA_020432595.1 Anaerolineales bacterium
CACCCCTTGCCCAAAATGACCACCTGCTCCCGCACCCCCCGGCTGTTGATCCACGTCCCCACGCTGCGCTCGCATTCGCCGTTGCCATAGCCATGCGCCGTGTCGAAGGTGTTGATGCCATGTTTCAGCACCGCATCCAGCAGGTCGTTGCATTTTTCCTGCTCCTTGGTATTACACATAATGGTGCCCTGCACCAGCCGCGAAAGCGGTTTGTCAATGCCGGAAATATGGCCGTATTTCATGGTTTCTCCTTGTTTTATGGACGGGTCATAAGGGCGTATGCAATACGCCCCTACCAACCATGACCATGTAGGGGCGTATTGCATACGCCCTCTGCCCACCCTTCATTTTCATTCCATCGGATAGCGCAAACCCCACTGCGCCCGAATTTTGTCCATTGTTTGCATGATGGCTAGGCTTTCGTCCACCGGAATGACGCTGGATTCTGTCTGCCCGCTGCGAATGAGGGTCATCATTTCTTCGGCTTCGTGGGTGTAGCCGTTGCCTTTGTAGGGCAAGGTGAACATTGTTTCCTCGCCACCCTGTTTCAAGGTTAGTTGGCTAGAAGCCCACCACGGGCTGTGGAGCTTGACCCAGCCATCGCTGCCAAAAATAAAGGCTTCGTGGGGAGTGTTGGTGCGAATGGCGGTGGAGAGCAGCGCCATTTGGCCGCCGTCGTAGCCCAAAATGATGGCGGCTTGTTCATCAACGGCCGTTTCTCCCAAATGCGCCATACTTTCAATGCGGCTTGGTTGCCCCAGCACCATAAACGCCAGCGACAGCGGGTAGATGCCCACGTCCAGCAGCGCCCCACCACCGAGAGCGGGGTCAAATAAACGGCCGTTTGGGTTCACATTGGTGCGGAAGCCAAAATCGGCCGTGATCATCCGCACCTCGCCAATTGCCCCGCTTGCCAGCAGTTCCCGCGTTTTCACCAGCGTCGGCAAAAAGCGCGTCCACATCGCCTCCATCAGCACCACCCCTTTTTGCCGAGCCAAAGCCACCATCTCTGCCGCTTCGCTGGCGTTAATGGCAAACGGCTTTTCGCAAATGACGTGCTTGCCGTGTTCCAGGCACAGCATCGTGTGGCTTTTGTGGAAGCTGTGGAGGGTACCAATGTAAACTGCATCCACATCGGGGTCGGCCGCCAACGCCTCGTAGCTGCCATAGGCACGGGCAAATCCGTACTGGTTGGCAAACGTTTGGGCGCGGTCGAGGGTGCGGGAGGCAACGGCCGTTAATACTGCCCCTTCCGCCACCTGTAGCCCCTGAACAAATTTATGCGAAATCGAGCCGGGGCCAATGATACCCCAGCGAACAGCTTGATCAGACATGCTTGTATCCTCTGTGTGGCTCATAATGCCCCCGATCATACCACACCGTTGTCATCCCGGTGACTATTATTGTGCATCTATGCCATGCCCGTTACAATCCCCTGAAACTATCAGCTAATCAGATTATTGAGGTTCTATGGAAATTCGTGGAGTTAGCAAATTTGGTACGTGGCGCGTAAAAGGAGCTAATTGGTTACGTACCACGCACCACGTTAAAAGCCAGAATTCCCAAAGAGCCTCCGTTTTTTATGCACCGTAGACGGATTCTATTGTGGGTTGTCATCCTGTTCTTTGCTTGGATTGTCATCCGCCACATTAACGAAATTGAAACCTTGCTGCAAACGCTGCGTACCGGCCAATGGAGCTGGATATTGGCAACGCTGACCCTGCAACTGTTTGTCACGTTAGGCCGCACCTTCCTCTTTTTTGTCTCCATGCGGCTGTTTGGCATCCACCACCGCTTTCGCTATCTGCTGGCACTTATTTTGGGGGTTAATTTTATCAATGCTATGGCTCCCAGCGGCGGCATGTCGGGGATTGCGTTGTTTATTGACGATGCCAAACGCAACGGCAAGTCGGTCATCAAAACGGCCGTTTCCACCCTCTTAGCTACCGTCTCCGACTTCAGTGCCTTTTGCCTCTTCCTTCTCGGCGGCCTCATCGTCTTGTTGCGCCAAAACGAACTCCAGCCCTACGAGCTTATTACCGGTTTAATCATGTTTTTTTATGCTGGCGGCATGGTGCTGCTGCTGCTGCTCGGCCTGAAAGCACCGGGGTGGCTAGAACGACAGTTACGCCGACTACAGCAGGCCATCAACCACGTGGGGCGCTGGTTCAAACGCCCTAATTGGCTGGCTGACGACTGGGCGCGTACCCACGCCCACGAAGTAGCGCAATCTTCCCACCTGATGGCGGCCAAGCCCCGCCTGCTGTTGGTCACCATTAGCATTGCCCTGATCATCCACCTGCTCAACCTGCTCAGCCTCTACACCATCTTTCTCGCCTTTCACTTGCCCACCACCGCCAGCCTCATCATTGCGGGCTACGCCATGACCATTTTGTTTA
>JAGQGA010000778.1 GCA_020432595.1 Anaerolineales bacterium
CGTGTTTCTAGCGTATCAAGCCATGATTTCTGCTCATTTGAGACCATATCAACTTCCTCTAAACCAATTTAAGGGATTTTCTTTGCTCACAATACATTTCGGTTCTTGCCGTTTAGTATAGAGGGCGAGCAAGCAAACCATGAATAGGAAATAGGAAGTAGCCCCATCCTCCCACCAGTTGCCTGGCATGGCAACATCCTCTACCATCTATCCTATGTATCCAATCTTGGGGCGTTATGGTTCCTTCTTTTTATATAGCTACACCACTGTGCTGGGGCTAGGCGTGGTGGCCGGTGTAGCGTTAGTTTGGTGGCAAACGGGGCGGGAAAAACGGCCGTTTTTCCCCGACTTCCTCCTGCTTGGCCTCACCCTGGCACTGCTGTTGGGGCGTGCCAGCTTTGTTTGGGCACAGTGGGATTATTTTCAGCAGCGACCCACCGAAACATGGCAACTGTGGCAGGGTGGCTTCACCTATCATGGTGCCCTGCTCGGCGGGCTGTTGGGGCTGTGGATAGGTCGCAAACATCTCCCCCTGGCAAATTTGGCTCTGCCGCTGGTGCTGCTGCACGCCGCTGGCTGGGCAGCCTGCCTGCTGGAAGGGTGCGCCTATGGCCGCCCCACCACGCTTGGCATGCTGGCCGCTGACCTACCTGATGATTTTGGCGTCATGGCGCTGCGCTACCAAACCCAGCTATTGGGTCTGCTGGCTTCACTGCTGCTGCTGGGGGTACTGTTTTGGTTATATTGGCGGTGGGGAAAAAACGGCCGTTTTTTTTTCCTCACCCTCCTCCTCACCAGCCTCATCCACCTCCCCCTCACCCTGCTGCGCGGCGACCCCGTCACTCAATTTGGCTCCCTTCGCCTCGACACCCTTCTCGATGCCGGCGTGGTTCTCATCGCCCTAACCCTGCTACAATACGGGCAAGAACAGGAATTTTAGACAGGATTAACAGGATTTGACAGGATTCTTTCCGCATCCCAATCATAATTTATGAGTGAAACAACAACCGAAAACCCAACCTTTGACTTTCCCGAAGGGCACAAATCTGGCTTTGTGGCTCTGGTGGGGCGACCCAACGTGGGCAAAAGCACGCTGATGAACGCCCTGCTGACGCAAAAAATTGCCATTGTTACCCCACGCCCGCAAACCACGCGCACCCGGCAGCTTGGCATCATCACCGAACCCAACTACCAGATGGTTTTTGTGGACACGCCCGGCCTCATCCAGAACCCGCGCCACAAGCTGGATGAGTTTATGCTGCAAACGGCCGTTGACACCCTCAACGATGCCGATATTGTGCTGTGGCTACTTGATGGCAGCGAACTCCCCGGCCCGCACGAACAGCAAATTGCCGAAACAATGCGGCAGCTATCTAACAGCAAAGTCATTCTGGGCATTAACAAAGCCGACGCACTGACCGCCGACCAGGTCATTCCCCACAGCGAAGCGTACCGCGCCCTGCTGCCCGATGCTCCCTGGCTGCTTTTTTCGGCTCTGCAAGGGCATGGCGTAGCCGAACTGCTGCAAATGTTGATTGAGGCACTTCCGGCCGGCCCCCGCTACTACCCCGAAGACCAAATCACCGACGTGTTTGTGCGCGACATCGCCGCCGAAATGATCCGCGAGCAAATCTTTTTGCAGCTGCAGGACGAACTACCCTACAGCACGGCCGTTCGCGTGGAGGCATTCAAGGAGCGCCCCAACGGCATTACCTATATTAGTGCCAACATTTTTGTGGAGCGCGACAACCACAAGAAAATGCTTATCGGCAAAAAAGGGGCGCGGTTGCGCGAACTGGGCGCGGCTGCGCGGCAGGAAATTGAGAAGCTGATTGACGGCAAGGTTTTTCTGGAGCTGTGGGTCAAGGTGGAGCCAAAATGGCGGCGGCGCGATAATTCTTTGCGGCGTTTTGGCTACAGCGTAGAGTAGCAGGGCGTGGACAGCCCCCTTTTGGTACTACTTTAACGTCTCTCTTATGTTACGCTGTTAAGGTTTTGGGGTCTAAATGGGCAGTAATGTGTGAGAATTGGCAGTTTGAGAAAGGAGATTGGAGATTGGGAATTGGAGATGACACACGGTTAATCTCTAATCTCGGATTCTCCACTCCCAGACAGTAGGTGAAATATGGCGATGAATGGGCATGGTCAACAGGTTGACAGACGGGGGTTCTTGAAGGCGGCGGTAGCAACGGCCGTTGCGGCCACAGCAACAGGCGGCGGTGCCGCACTTCTTTTGAATAAGGCACAATCAGCCACCACCGTTTTGCCCACGCCTATCCCCGAACCACCGGCCATTCAGGCGGCGCAAACGGTGCTGACGGCTCACAACGACGCGGCTGAACTGCTGGCGCGGCTGACGGCGGCGCAGGCCGACAACATGAGGCTGCAAGCGGCAC
>JAGQGA010000779.1 GCA_020432595.1 Anaerolineales bacterium
TTTGGCGTAACGCTGCCCATTTTAGGGCATAAAGAGTTCCTGAACGTGCAGGTTGATTACAGCACCAAGGAGCTGGCGGCACTGCCGAGTATTGTGTGGGATGAAATCAAGTCGTTCTTCCTTGATCTGTTTAAGGATGTGGAAAAATGGTTGGAATGGGTCAAAAACGGTGTGGTAGCGTTGGCAGAGAAAGTGGCACAGGTGCTAAAGGATTTCTTCAAAAAGACGTGGCAGGAAGCAGCCCAACTGCTCCACGACATTGGCTATGCGGCGGAGCAGATCATTAACGACATCAAGGACACATTCCAGGAAGCGGAAGAGAAGGTGCGTGAGTTTGTTAACACGCTGTTTGAGGATGTAAAGGAGTGTGTTGTGGATTCGGCGTACCAGATCGTCGGTTAATAGGTTGTTGGCAGAGAATGCCGATACATGAATAGGACGCAGATTTGCCTGATCATCCTGATCTTATCAGGTCAATCAGGTGAATCTGCGTCCTGTTTTCTTTCTTTTGGCTGAGTTGGCGATAAGAGCCAACGGCCGTTTTTCGCCCCACCCCCCAAAATGTGTTAAACTTAAAAGTTTGGCGGCACTTTGTCGCCTAACTTCTATTGAGAGTGAGCTGGTAATCCTTTGAAAAGAGCGATTCTGTTTATCTGTTTGTTATGGTGGCTGGCGGCTTGCCAACAGCCAGATGAGACTGTGCCGACTGTGCCAACCCAGGCGATGGAGGTGCTGGCAGAAACGGCCGTTCCCACCCGCATTGTCGTAGATGAAGGGTCAGCCATTGCCGAGGAAGCGGCTGCCCCAACGGCCGTTCCCGAACCCACCACCGAACCCACCCCCACTGCGGAACCCACCCCGCTGCCCGGTACGGAGCTGGTGGTTTGTATGGGCAAGGAGCCAACGAGCCTGTATTTGTATGGGGATTCGTCGCTGCCAGCAACGGCCGTTCGTCACGCCCTCTACGAAAACCTCTACACCAGCCTCAGCTATGGCTACCAGCCGCAAGCATTGGAAAAAATGCCCAGCTTGGCCGATGGCGATGCCTTTTTTCAAGAGGTTACGGCGCGGGAGAATGATTGGGTCATGAACGCCGCAGGGCGGCTGGTGCGGCTGGTAGAGCGGGAGCAGGTGGTGGATGCCAGCGGCAAGACGGTGACATTTAAGGAAGGGAATGAGGTGGTGATGCAGCAGTTGGTGGTGGATTTTGCCGTGAAGCCGCTGGTGTGGTCAGACGGAACGGCCGTTACCGCCGCCGACTACCTGCTCGGCTTCACCGTTGCCAGTGACCCCGACACCCCCAACAACAAAACCATCACCGAGCGCACCGCCAGCTATGAAGCCATTGACGATACTCACCTGCGCTGGTCGGGCATTCCTGGCTACCTCGACATCACCTATTTCAGCAACATCTGGCCGCCGCTGCCCAGCCACCAGCTGCAGGGCATGACCCCGCGCCAACTGCTCGACGCGCCGGAAGTGGCGCAAATGCCGCTCAGCACCGGCCCCTTTGTGGTGGAAGAATGGCTGCCGGGCAGTGAAATTCGGCTGGGGCGCAACCCCCATTACTATCGCGCCAGCGAGGGATTGCCCAAGCTAGGACGGCTGATTTTCCGCTTTGGCACCGATGGTGCGACCATTTTGCAGGATCCGGCGCTGGGTGGCTGTGATGTGGTGACGCAGGATGTGTTTGGGCAGGAGCAATTAACGGCCGTTGGCGGCGACCCCACCCCCGCGCAGCAGGCCGGAGCCGTTTTCCACATCCAGCCCAGCCCCATTTACGAACACATCGCCTTTGGCATAGACAGCGTATTCACCGACGACTTTCGCCGCCCCGACTGGTTTGAGGACAAGCGGGTGCGCCAGGCCATTACCATGTGTACCAACCGGCAACAAATGATTGACGAATTGACCGGCGGTTATGGCGAAATGATGCACGCCTACATTCCCAACCAGCACCCCCTCTATCCCGCCGACCTGCCGGAATGGGGATATGACCCCGCCGCTGCCAACGCCCTGCTGGATGAGGCCAAGCTGCTCGATTTGGATGGAGATGGGCGGCGGCAAGAGTTGTCGTCAGGCACCACCTTTACCATTACGATTGGCACCAACAATGAAAGCGGCTTGCGGCAGCAGATCAACAATATTTTTCAGGAAAACATGCGCGATTGTGGCATTGTGGTAGAGACATATACGCGGTCGGCCGGCACCTGGTTTGGCGATGGGCCGGGCGGACCGGTGTTCGGCCGGCGTTTTGACCTGGCCGAATTTGGCTGGCTCAGCCGCGTACAGCCAAACTGCGACCTCTATTTATCGGAGAATGTGACTGGGCCGGAATCTATTGGTCTAGGAGGATGGAGCAACGTCAACGTCACCGGCTGG
>JAGQGA010000077.1 GCA_020432595.1 Anaerolineales bacterium
ATGTTGCCCCATTCGGCGGGCTTCTTCAACTGCTAACTCAAGGACACGTTTGGTGCTGGGGGAAAGCTCAATTTTGGTAAACGGCGTGCGCGTTCCAGGCCCCCCTGACAGGCGTTCTACCATTTTTTGTACACGATCTGCATCCAGCCCTAACTCTCGCAGAACGCGACCTGCAACACCGCCTTCTTCGCGTAGAAGGCCAATCAAGACATGCTCGCCGCCAATATAGCTATGATTCAGGCGTTCGGCCTCTTCTTGTGCCAAGCTAAGGACGCGACGTGCCCTTTGGGTAAAACGTTCCCAATTTTTCGAGTTCACTGGTGTTCACCTCGGTTTAATATATATAATGTAAGGCTCAAGGGGAAAGGTGTAGGAAACGACGGACAACTCTCTGTTCTGCTCTTGCTCCCACTCCTTGAGATCCTTGCATGGATTAACTTTTTAACGATACAGTTTTTGCCAGAAGCTACAAAACGTTTTGCTGCTTTGGTGGTAACGATACCATGCTTGTAAACATTGCTCATCCCATGAAAGCTCATCTAACCTCCAGTGAACACTGTACTGGATGATGGACAGCATGGCTATTGTTAAGTTTACAATTAGCTTTTAGCAAAACCTAGCCCTTTCACTATTTGTTAAGTTTGGTAAAAAGGCTGTGATTACGATGCTACGGGACGTTTGCCTACTGTCGGCAACAATCATCAAAATAAGTTTAGCCGAGGTAAATGGTAGCGACAATACCAAAATGCCCAGGCAATACTTTGCCTGGGCATTGAGTTTTTAGAGTGTTGTCAGCATTTGCAAATCAGCTTCCATGTATTTTTCCGAGGCGACCTGCTTCAAACTTAGCCCTAGCTGACGCTGGTCAGCATCAACACGTATGATGCGTACATTGACCTTGTCACCTGTTTTTACTACCTCGCGTGGGTGTTCAACACGATCTTCCGATAGTTCAGAGATATGAATTAACCCTTCAAGCTGATAGTCGTCGTTAAGGCGAGCAAAGGCACCAAATTTGGTTAATCTAGTAATGGTTGCACTAAGCAGTTGGCCGACCTGATAGATCTCCTCGATAAGAGTCCATGGATCTGGCTGGAGACGTTTAATGCTGAGGGCAATGCGCTGTTTGTCTTGGTCAACATTTAGCACAGCAACTTTTACTGGATCCCCAACTTTGTAAATTTCGCTGGGATTGTTTACACGTTTCCAGCTTAATTCAGAAAGGTGTACCAATCCTTCAACGCCGCCAATGTCAACAAAGACACCAAAGTTTGCCACATTGACGATATGGCCTTCGTAGCCATCATTTTCCTGAATATTGGCGAAGAGGTTATTGCGGCGCTCTTCACGAAGCTCATTTTCAGCGGCCGTTTCTGATAAAATCAGGCGGCTGCGTTCCCGGTTCACCTCTAAAACTTTGGCAGACAGGCTTGAGCCAATGAGTTTCTGGAAATACCGTTGTTTGCTGCTTTGTTCCTGATGATTGAGCCGATCACGACGTAGTTGGGAGTTTGGAATAAAACCACGCAAGTGCCCAATTGCAACCAGGATGCCGCCTTTGTTGAAGCCAACAACTTCGGTTTCATAGATGTTTTGTGTTTTTAGCAGCTTTTGAGCCAGGTGCCAATCTTGTTCTTCTTCTGCTTTTACAAAGGAAAGAATCAAGTTGCCATTGCTGTCTTCAGGATCAACTACGTAGACCAGCACTTCGTTACCCACGGTAAGTTTGTCTCGCGTGGCTGTTTCCATGCTGGCTAGTTCCCGGTTGTCAATCATTCCTTCGGACTTTGAGCCAATGTCAACCAAAACAACGTTTTCACGATGTTCAACAACGACACCAGTGCGCAGTTCACCAACAGTCGGTAAACTCAACTCTTCATTCAATAAGAAAGCCATCGGGTGGTCTATCATACCACTTCCCGCATCTATCATGTCTTTTTAATTCCCCACGTGCTAATGATATAGCGATGATTTTCGGAAATTATACTGGGTTTGGAAGTATTGGCAATAAAAAATGGGGGCTGAACGGCCGTTTCCCGTTTGACAACCTCTCAGGTTTTGGTAGCATTAGGGATTGTAACATTGATATACGTAAGGCACCGGTGATGACTGGGTCCCTGGCGGCGAGGCTCGCCGAACCGTGTCAGGGTCGGAAGGCAGCAGCACTAAGGCGTATCCCTTGGGTGCCCAGGATAACCTGGTTGTCATCGGTGCCTTGGGTATATCAGAAAAGTTTTTTGAGATTGGGGCTTGGAGGGTAAGAACTCCAGTTTCCAATCTCATTTTGTTTATGGGACAAAAACGGTTTGGTTGGTTGGTGGTTGTGCTGGTCAGCATTGGGGGGCTAATTGCAGCTACCCTGGCTGTGGCGCAGGCTGAATATACCATTTATGATGGCGAGACGGTGCAAATGATTAACGGCCGTTTTGCCACCCCTCGTGATTTGCTTGCCAACGCCCATGTCGAACTCCGCCCCGAAGATGTGGTGATACCGGGGCTTGATGAGCCAATTGAAGCGGGAACGGCCGTTCGCATTCAGCGCGCCCGCCCTATCACCCTCCACAGCGAAAGCGAAAACCGCACTTACTGGACACAACAGACCACCCTCGGCGCTTTTCTGGCCGAAATTAGGCAGTCACCGCTGCCAACTAGCCAAATCTTTGCCGATGGCCGCCAAATTAACGCCAATACCCTGTTTCAGACGGCATTGCCCAACACGGTAGAAATCGGCCGTTTTCTCACCGTTACCATTATAGATAATGGGCAGCAGCAGTTACTCCGCACTGCCGCCCAAACGGTGGGCGCGGCACTGGCCGAGGCCAACATTGCCCTTTTCGCCACCGATGGCGTAGAGCCGGAAATGGGGAGCTGGCTGGAACCCAACATGGTGATTCGGGTGCAGCGTTCCATGCCGTTGACGATTGAGGTAGACGGCCGTTTACTGCAGACACGCAGCCATCACACCAACCCACTCGCCGTCATTGCCGAAGCCGGTATTGGCCTCATCGGAGCCGACTATACCCAGCCCGGCGCAGAAACTGCGCTACAGCCCAATGATACCATCCGCGTTATTCGCGTCACCGAAGATTTCCGCACCGAAGATGTTGACATCCCCTTCCAAACCCTATGGCAAGCCAGCCCCGACCTTGACATAGATACCCAGGCCATCATCAGCTATGGCGAAAATGGCATCCAGCGGCGGCGTTTGCGCGTGCGTTATGAAAACGGGATTGAGGTGGGGCAGGCGGTGGATGGCGAATGGATTGCCCGTGAGCCAATTGACCAAGTTGTTGGCTATGGTACAAAAATAACGCTAGGTGTTGTAGATACTCCTGAAGGGCCGCGTGAATATTGGCGCGTGGTGCGGATGCGTGTCACCTCCTACACGGCTGCCAGCTCCGGCAAAGCCCCTGGTGACCCCGGTTATGGTGTGACGGCCAGCGGCCGGCGCGTTGCCAAAGGGGTCGTCGCCATTGACCGTAGTGTCGTCGCTTTTCGCTCCTCGGTTTATGTGCCTGGCTATGGTATTGGCTATGCTGGTGACACCGGCGGTGGTGTGCGTGGCCGCTGGATTGATTTGGGCTATAGTGAAAGCAACTACGTTTCCTGGTCGGGCTATGTAGATGTTTACTATTTGACCCCGGTTCCCCCTCCAGAAGACATCAACTATTTACTGCCATCTGTTTTGCCATAGAAACAGGTTGATGATTTGCACTAAAAAAAGCAAAAAAAGGTTGACAACTCAAGTTTCTTTGTTAACATCCTGCTCGTTATGATTACTTTTGCTCAAGCTCCACGACGTATCCGCCGCCGTAGCCAGACCATAGGTCTGGTTTTTGGGGTTGCCTGAGCGAAGCTTAACTAGGGAACGTCAAAACCGCCAGACTCTTGGTTGCAAGGTCTGGCGGTTTTTTTTTGTCTGTTGGATGAAATGGGACGCAGATTTACCTGATTTACAAGATCAGGAATATCAGGTAAATCTGCGTTCTATTAGAAGAGGTTGTCATGTTGAAAGTTGGGATATTTGGAGCGACGGGGTACACCGGGTATGAGCTGGTACAGATTTTGACGCGGCACCGGAATACGGAGATTGTCTTTGCGACGTCGCGGGCAGAGGCAGGTAGCTATTTGTCGGAGATTTATCCGCAGGCACCCGACGTGCCGCTGATTGACCCCGATGATGTGGACGCAGGCGGGCTGTGGGGGCAGGTGGATGTGGTGTTTTTGTGTTTGCCCCACGCGGCGGCGGCAGCAACGGCCGTTCGTGCCCTCCACCACAACGTCCGCGTCATTGACCTTAGCGCCGATTTTCGTTTGCGTGATGCCGATGTGTACGCCAAATGGTACGGCCACGGCCATCCCGCGCCAGAGCTGATGGCCGACGCGGTTTATGGGCTGACCGAGTTTGCGCGGGAGGAGTTGCCGGGGGCGAAGCTGGTCGCCGTGCCAGGCTGCTATCCCACCAGCATTTTGCTGGCCTTGCAGCCGATTTTGGCGGCGCAGATGCGGCTGTCCAGCCCCATTATTGCCGATTCCAAGTCGGGGGTGTCGGGGGCGGGGCGCGCGCCGAAGCAAAATTTGCACTTTGTTGAGGTGTCGGACAATTTTTCACCCTATAGCATTGGGCGCAAGCACCGCCACTTGCCGGAGATTGAGCAGGTGATGGGGTGGTGGCACAGTTCGCCGCCGTCGCTCATTTTCTCGCCCCACCTGCTGCCCGTGCCGCGCGGCATTTTGTCCACCATTTATGTGCCGTTGGTTTATGCGGTGGAGGAAACGGCCGTTCGTGCCCTCTATGAAACTACCTATGCCAACGAGCCTTTTGTTAAATTTTTGCCCGCCGGGAAAAATGCCACTCTCGGCCATGCCGTCAACAGCAACCGCTGCGCCATCTCGCTCCAGCTTGAAGGCCGAACCCTCATTTTGACCTCGGCCATTGACAACCTGATAAAAGGGGCGGCTGGGCAGGCGGTGCAGTGTATGAATGTGGTGTTTGGTTGTGATGAAAGAGAGGGGTTGGTGGGGTGATTGGAGATTAGAGATTGGAGATTGGAGATTGTGAACCTTCATCAATCCCCAATCTCCAATCCTTCCCGAAGGAAAATATGCACATTATCAAAATTGGTGGAAATGAACTGGCTGACCCGGACTTTTTGCCGACGCTGGCGCATTTGGTGGCGGGGATGGAACGGCCGTTAACACTCGTCCACGGCGGCGGCGCAGCGATTGCAGAGTTGCAGGCCAAGCTGGGGCTGGAAGTGAAAAAGGTGGATGGGTTGCGCGTAACCGATGCCGCCTCGCTGGAAGTGGCGCAAATGGTGCTGTCGGGGCAGGCCAACAAGCAGATTGTGGCGGCATTCCTGGCGGCGGGGGTGGATGCCGTTGGCCTTAGCGGGGTGGACGGCGGGCTGTTTCGCTGCCAGAAGAAAAAGTACGGCGAAGTGGATTTAGGGCTGGTGGGCGAAATCAAGCAGGTGCGGACGGGGCTGGTGGCGGGGCTGGCGGCGGAGGGAATAACGGCCGTTATTTCCCCCATCTCCCTCGGCTTCGACGGCCAAATCTACAACGTTAACGGCGACGAAGCCGCCAGCGCCCTGGCCGGTGCCATTGAAGCCGACCTACTCGACTTTGTTTCCAACGTCCCCGGCGTGCTGCAAGATGGCAGCGTGATTCCGCAGCTAACGCTGGCGCAGGCCGAGGAACTCATTGCCAACGGCGTGGTTCACGGCGGCATGGTGCCTAAAGTCCGTGCCGCTCTTGATGCGGTGAAAGCTGGGGTGCCACGGGCGCGAATTGTTAATTTGGCGGGTCTCGCCAGCGGGGGCGGGACATTTTTTAACTTATAGTGATTGGCGATTGGAGATTGGAGATTGGTTGAATGGACAACCAATAATCTCTAATCCCTAATCTCTAATCTCCAGGAAGAGGAGATATGAACGCACAAGAAATTATTCAAACCGAAGCCAAGTACGTGCTGCAGAGCTATGTGCGGCCGGAGGTGGTCTTTTCACATGGGGAGGGGGCGTATTTGGTGGATACCGAGGGGAAGAAATACCTCGATTTTGCCTCAGGCATCGCGGTGACGGCGCTGGGTCATGCGGACAAGGAGTGGGCAACGGCCGTTTCTGAGCAAGCCCACAAGCTTACCCACGTCAGCAATTTGTACCACAGCGAACCCCACGCCCTGCTCGCCAAGCGGCTGGTGGAAAACTCCTTTGCCGACCGGGTGCTGTTTTGCAACTCTGGTGCCGAGGCCAACGAAGGGGCGCTCAAATTTGCGCGGAAGTGGGCGAAAATGCAGGATGGGAACAAAACCAAAATCATCGCCTTCTCCGGCGGCTTTCATGGCCGGACGATGGGGTCGCTCTCGGCTACCTACAAAGAGCAATACCGCGCTCCGTTTGGGCCGCTGGTGCCAGATGTGGTGTTCGTGAAGTACAACGATTTGGAAGCGGCGGCGGCGGCGATTGACGACAACACCTGCGCCGTGATTGTGGAGCCGGTGCAGGGGGAAGGCGGGGTGAACCCGGCAACGGCCGTTTTCCTGCAAGGTTTGCGCGATTTATGCAACCAGTACCACGCCGCCCTCATTTTTGACGAGGTGCAGTGTGGGCTAGGGCGCACTGGCAAGCTGTGGGGCTACCAGCACTTTGACGTAACGCCCGACATCATGACGCTGGCGAAGCCATTGGCTGGCGGGCTGCCGATTGGGGCGGTGCTGACTACCCAGGCCATTGCCGATGCCATCAAACCGGGTGACCACGGCAGCACGTTTGCCGCCGGGCCGCTGGTGTGCCACGCCGCCAACGTGGTCTTTGACCGGGTAAGCCAGCCCGCCTTTTTGGAGCAGGTTGCTCACACGGGGGCGTATTTGCGCCACCGGCTGGAGACGCTGGAGACGGAGGAGATTGTGGAGGTGCGCGGCATGGGGCTGTTGGTGGGGGTGGAGATGAAAACGGCCGTTTCGCCTCTCATCGCCGCCGCCCGCGCCAAAGGGCTGCTCATCATCAGCGCCGGTGAAAACATCGTCCGCATGGCCCCGCCGCTCATCATCGGCGAGAGCCACGTCAATGAGGCGGTGGGCATTTTGGAAGCGTGTTTGGAGGGGAATTAGAGATTAGAGATTGGAGATTGGTGAACCTTCATCAATGCCCAATCTCCAATCTCCAATCACCATGATATGAACATACGTCCCGCAACCCCCACTGACATCCCCGGCATTGTCGCCTTGGTTAATGACCACGTGCGACGTGGGGATTTGCTCCCGCGCACGCCTGCATCCATTGAGGCGACGCTTGATGATTGGCTGGTGGGCGTTCACGCCGATGGCGGCATTATTGCCTGCGTGTCGCTGCTTTTTTACACCCCCGTTTTGGCCGAAGTGCGGTCGCTGGCCGTTCACGACCGGGTGAAGGGGGAAGGATGGGGCAGCGCTATTGTCCGGGTGTTGATTGAGGAGGCACGGCAGCGCGGCGTGCCAATGGTGTTTGCCCTGACTCGTGCCGTCCGCTTTTTCCAGCAAATTGGCTTTTTTGTCACCCACAAGGAGCTGTTTCCAGAGAAGGTGTACCGCGACTGCGTGCAATGCCCGATTTTTGACAATTGTGACGAAACGGCCGTTATCATGCGTCTCCATCCCTTTGCCTCGGCTGATCTGACCCCCACTGAGCAGCGAATAATTCGCGTAGCCAAGATAGCACGAACCAACACCATCCCCATTGCCGCCATTCAGCCACCAACTCAAACCGCTACCATTCGGGAACTAACGCTGGCCGATTATGATGCCGTTTACGCGCTGTGGCAGGCGTGTGAAGGGGTAGGACTGGGTGATTCGGACAGCCAAGAGCAGATAGCGTTCTTTTTGCAGCGCAACCCTGGGCTGAGTTTTGTGGCGGAGGTAAACGGCCGTTTAATCGGCACCATTCTCGGCGCACACGACGGCCGGCGGGGATACGTCCATCATCTGGCCGTCCACAACGACTTTCGGCGGCAGGGGGTAGCACGGGCGTTGGCCGAGCAGTGCCAGGCGGCGTTGAAAGCGCAGGGCATCCTGAAATGCCACCTCTTTGTTTTCAACGACAACGAACGGGCGCAGGCGTTTTGGCGGTCAGTGGGCTGGTACGACCGCGACGATTTGCACATGATGTCGCTGTTTTTGGAGTAAAGGCGATGGGACGCGGACAAACGCGGACGAACGCGGATAACCGGGCAGCGTAGTCTCTTAACGACCAGGTTTTGGGATAACAAACAGGAAATGACACAGAGTTACACAGAGAAAGAAGAGAGTTTCACAGAGAAAGCGAGAAAAAACATCTCATTTTTTTCTCCGTGTCTCTCGGTGTTTTCTCTGTGAAACTTTGTGTAACTTTCTGGTTCTGGCTCGGTCAGATTATGGTTGGAATATGGTTAAGATTGACAACGATTTTCTTTTGGAGACCCTCCGCACGTTGGTGAGCATCAACTCGGTGCTGCCGCATGAGGCAGAGGCGGCAGCGTATTTGGCGGAGGTGGTGCGTGGGCTGGGGCTGGAGCCGGAGTGGGATGAGGTTGAAGCGGGGCGACCTAATGTGTACACAACGGCCGTTCTTGGCTCCTCCGACCGCTTCCTCGTCTTTTCCGGCCACCACGACACCGTGGGCGTGGCCCCGGAGTGGGAGGCAGACCCATTTGAGATGGTGGAAAAAAACGGCCGTTTATACGGCCTCGGCATTTACAACATGAAAGCGGGGCTGGCCTGCCAGTTGGCCGCCATTAAAGCGTTGCTGGAAACACCCGCGCTGCACGGCAAGCTGGGCAAGCTCGGTTTTGCCGCCACCGTTGACCAAGAAGGAGGCAGCATTGGGGCGAAGGCGATGCTGCAAACGGCGTATGGGCAGTGCGATGCGATGCTCCACGGCGAACATTTTTATGGCGACGCGGTCAACGACTATTTGCCGCTGGCGGGAGTGGGCAAGCTGCTCTACAAGCTGACCGTTCACGGGCAGGCGGCGCACGGCTTCCGGCCATACCAGGGTATCAACGCCGTCACCGACGCGGCGCGGATTGAGCTGGCGCTGGCGGAGCTTAAGCTGCCGACGCACGAACTGTTTGGGCAAGGCACGGTTTGCACGCTGAAGTTTGACGGCGGCTATCGGCAGTATGAAATGGTGGTTCCGGCGCGGTGTGAGATGGTGATCAATCGGCTGCTAATGCCGGGGGAGACGCGGGAAACGGCCGTTTCCGATCTGCGTGCCCTCATTGACCAGCTTGGCCTGGCCTCCACCGTCACCATCGAAACGCCGCCTCCGTTTTTCAACCCCTACTTTTTAGACCAGTCCACGCCGCTGCTGCCCGTCTTTAACCAGGCTTACGCGCAGGTGGTCGGCCGGCCGCCCCATTTTGCCCCCCACAACGGCATCACCGATGTCAACGTTTTCACCGCCGAGGGCAACATTCCCACCATCGCCTTTGGCCCCAAGGGGGCACGCCACCACATGGCTGGGGAATATGTAGTGGCAGCGACACTAGAGAAGGTGGCGCGGGTGTATGCGGAAACGGCCGTTGGCTACTTACAGAAATCATGAAGATCAAAGTTCTTGTCTATGAAAATCAGCCACCGTTTGAGGCTGTAGCCTGGAATGAAGTGCAAAAAATAATGGCTATAGCCACTATCGAAGCGCAAAAAGCGGGGATGTTGAACATAGTTTTTTTTCTTGCTAGCAATGGCAATAAATTGAGTTTAGTTGTCGGGGGTACGGAGACCGTCGTGGGATTTGCGAATGGAAACTCAGAATCACCTTATTATGCCAGTAAAGGCACTCAAGATGATAACAGTTCGATAATGACAGCTTATGTTTCACTCCGTCATCATACGGAATTTTCTAGACGTTATGTGATTCCGTTTGAAAGTGGTGTATGTGCTGTTAAAGAATTTTGTACAACTGGCCTTTTACCTCATAAGATGGAGTGGCTAGAAATATAGCTATCAACTTGGCAATCGGTGACGCGGACTGATTACCGATAACCGATTACTGATTACCGAAATAAGGAGAGAGATGAAAGTTATCAAGGATGGTACTGTCACCACCGCCAAAGGGTTTTTGGCGGCGGCGGCGACGTGTGGGATTAAGCAGTCGGGCAAGCCGGATATTTCGCTGGTTGCCAGCGCGACGGATTGCACGGCGGCGGGTGTGTTTACGCTGAACCAGGTAGCGGCGGCTCCTGTGCTTCTGGATAAGGCGACGTTGGCAGAGAACCAAACGGCCGTTCGTGCCGTTCTCACCAACTCTGGCAACGCCAACGCCAGCACCGGCGAGCCGGGCATGGTCAATGCGCGGCAGATGCAGGCGTGGACGGCCGAGGCGTTGGGCTGTCAGGCTAATCAGGTGCTGATCATGTCAACCGGGGTGATTGGGCAGCAGTTGCCGATGGAGAAGGTGGCGGTGGGGGTAAAAACGGCCGTTTCTGCCCTTTCCCCCGACAGCGGCATGGCCGCCACTCAGGCCATCATGACCACCGACCTCGTTGCCAAGCATTTGGCCGTTGAAGTGGAGCTGGCAGGTGGCACTGTCACCATTGGCGGCATGGCGAAGGGGTCGGGGATGATTCACCCCAACATGGCGACGATGCTGGGGGTGGTGACAACGGACGCGGCGGTTGAGGCGACTCTTTTGCAGCAGATGCTGCGCGTAGCCAATAACCACAGCTTTAACCGTATCACCGTAGACGGCGACACCAGCACCAACGACACCGTGATTTTGCTGGCAAACGGAGCCAGCGGCGTGACAATTGATGCCGACAACGCGGCGGCGTTTCAGGCGGCACTTACCCACGTTTGCACCGAGCTTGCCAAAATGATTGTGCGCGATGGCGAAGGAGCCAGCAAATTTGTGGAAATTCAGGTGACGGGTGCGCCTAGCGAAGCGGCTGCCCATGCTGTTGCCCAAACCATCGCCACCTCGCCGTTGGTCAAGACAGCGTTTGCGGGTAGTGATCCAAACTGGGGGCGCATTTTAGCTGCGGCCGGCCGCGCCGGAGTCACATTTGATCAATACCAAACGGGGCTGTGGATTGGCGTTGAGAGTGCCAATGAGCTACAGTTGGTCAGCGATGGCACCCCCACCGGCTATGCCGAAGCCGCTGCCGCCGCTATTTTCGCCGCCCCAAGCTTTATGATTCGCCTTGACCTTGGGCGCGGTGATGCCGCCACAACGATGTGGACGACTGACCTGACGCACGGTTATATCACCATCAATGCCGATTATCGGACATGATGAAAGGAAGAGATTGAGAGATTAGGAAATTAAAGTCTCCAATCTGTCAATCTTGCAATCTCAACTATGCTTCTTGACTACATTCTTAACAGCCTCATCCTGGCTTATGGTATTTACACCCTGTTTGGCATTGCTTTCAAACCCGATTTTTATTGGAACAGCCCGCGCCTGACGCGAGCGCGGAATTTAGTCGGTGATAAGACAACGGTGTGGATGTATGCCTTTGTCGGGGTTGTGATGATTGGTGTCGCCTTGTGGGCATTTTTTATTCGCGGGTAACAATAAAATGGGAGATTGAAGATTAGAGATTAGGAGCCGTTAATCTCCAATCTCTAATCTTCAATCTCCCAATCTCTTTCATTATGAGCAAACTATGGGGCGGACGGTTTAGCCGCCAAATTGATGAACTAGTACACCATTTTAACGAAAGCCTGACCTTTGACCGGCGGCTGTATGATGAGGACATTAACGGCAGCGTGGCTTGGGCGCGAGGGCTGGTGGGGGCGGGGGTGCTGACGGCCGACGAAGCGGAGACGATTGTCGCTGGGTTGGAGCAGGTGCGCGGCGAGTTTGACAACGGCACTTTTGCGTATGAGCCAAGTGACGAGGATATTCACTCAGCGGTGGAGCGGCGGCTAACGGAGCTGATTGGCTCGGTGGGGGGTAAGCTGCACACGGGGCGCAGTCGTAATGACCAGGTGGCGACGGATTTTCGGCTGTGGGTGATGCGGGCGTGTGATGAGCTGGACGGCCATTTGCAGAAATTGCAGCAGGCGTTGGTGGGTAGTGCGGAGGCACATTTGCACGTTCCTTTGCCGGGCTATACCCATTTGCAGCACGCGCAGCCGATTACGTGGGGGCATTGGGCGTTGTCGCACTTTTGGCCGTTGGCGCGGGATCGGGAGCGGTTGGGGCAGGCGCGGGCAAGAACGGCCGTTTCTCCCCTCGGTGCCGCTGCGTTGGCTGGTTGTGCCTTCCCCATTGACCGGGACGGGCTGGCGCAGGCGTTGGGGTTTGTGGGTATCACCCCCAACAGCCTTGATGCCGTCTCCGACCGCGACTTCGTGGCTGACTTTCTCTACACGGCGGCGATGATTGGGCTGCACATGAGCCGCATTTCGGAGCAGTTGATTCTTTATTCCACCGCCGAATTTCGCTTTGTGCGGATTGACGACGGCTACAGCACCGGCTCCAGCATTATGCCACAGAAAAAGAATGCTGATACGTTGGAGTTAACGCGGGGAAAAAGCGGCCGTTTGCTGGGGAACTTGGCCGGGATGCTGGCAACGCTCAAGGGACTGCCCTCTACCTATGATAAAGATTTGCAGGAAGACAAGGAGCCGGTTTTTGACGCTTTTGACACCCTGTGTGTGGTGCTGCCGGTGATGGCAGGGCTGATTACCACGCTGACCATCAACCCGCAACATATGGCAGCACAGCTTGAGTCGGGGCTGCTGGCAACGGACTTGGCCGACTATTTGGCAAAAAAGGGGATGCCGTTCCGCGAAGCCCACGGCGTGGTGGGGCGCATTGTGCGGCTGGCTGAGGAACGCGGGGTAGAAATCACCGCGCTGTCGCTGGGCGATCTACAGCAGGTGAACCCCACGTTTCAAGCCGATGTGGTCAGTGTGCTAGATGTCAAGGCATCGCTGGCAAGCCGCGCCGTGCCGGGTGGCACCGCCCCAGAAGCATTGGCAGCACAGCTTCAAGCTGCCAAGGAAGCCTGTGGCTTTAACGCTGCCTAACGCCTTGATCTGTTTTTAAGCTGGGGCGGCCGCGCTGGTCGCCTCTTTAGCCGTTTGATATTCACGCCACGCTTGGTTAAAAGCAAGCACATGAACTAGTTCGCCATGCCGGGTGATAATGTCGGCCCACTTTTTGTGTTCATCGTTATTGCGCCGAGGCACATAGGCGGGTTCCAATTTGGTCATTATTTGCGCCAATTTGCCGATAGCGTCTTGGCGCTCCATTTGCTTGAGCAACCAGGCTTTAAACGTTAATTCCATTTGTACAGTTCCTTTGAAAACTAAAACGTGGGTGAATATCAAGGGCCTTGTAACCGAGCTTTCCATCGCTTGCCCTTCAGCCGTGAACGAGACTTAGAACCTTCGGCTATGTAATGGGCTAGGCATAAACAAGCTCTGCCTGCTCTTGGCTTTCGTTAAAAGTGGTTGCCGATTGTCCCCGCTGCCAAATCCACTCCATTTCTTCATGTTGGCTTAGCCGTCGCTGGCTAAGCGCCAGCCGCTGACGCTCCGGCTCGATGCGAAGAATCCGAGCCAAAACAATGTCACCAGAGGCAAGCACATCTTGCGGTTCAAAACCCTGCATACCACGTATTTCGCTGGTGTGAATCAGACCTTCTATCCCTTCGCCCACAAGGACAAAGGCACCGAAGTCGGCAACATTGGTTACAACCCCTTCAATGGTCTCGCCAGGAGCGTGCTTTTGGGCAAACAGCTCCCAAGGGCTTTCTAAGACCGCTTT